>NZ_JBWOPL010000026.1:0-69650 GCF_056451265.1 Rhodocaloribacter sp.
CAGGCGGGCGGCCCTCGGGTGCCACGCCGGGGCGGGCCACCGGGCAGGCTCGGGAGGCGTGGCGGCGGACGGCCGCGCGGCAAGGTCCACGTCGGAGAGTTCGAGCGTGAAGGCACGGTCGAGCACCTTGCGGCTGAAGCCGTGGGCGCTCTCGTCCATGTTCACCGTGCCGACGAGCGCGACGTTCGGCGCGAGACGGACGCCGGCCCATGCGCCGGCGGCGGGGGCGAGGTGGGCTTCGAGCAGCGGCGGGCTCTCGAAGCCGCCTTCGGGCGCGGGCCGCCGGTCCTCGATGCGGCTGAGCACCTCGGCGAAATAGTGCTCGACCGGGGCCAGGTTCATCTCATCGACGATGCACGTCAGATGCCGCTCCGGTCGGTCCATGGCCTCGCGGGCGACGGCGAGCACTGCGCCGGGGCGGAACGCCCCCTGAAGGTCCACGTAGCCGAGCACGTCGGCGCTGTCGGTCCAGTCGGGGCGCACGGGCACGAGCCGCGCCGATCCGCCGGTGGCTTCCTCGACGAGCGCGGGCAGCCGCGACTTCCCGACGCCCGTCACGCCCGCGAGGATGACGAAAGGTTTCGTGCGGAGCGCCGTCACGTACGCCGCCACCTGCCACGGCTCGTACACGAACCCCCGCGCCTCGACGTATGCGATCAGCGCTTCGAGGGCCGCCGCCCGGTCGAACGCCGTCGCGGGCGCATACCGCGCCGCCGACTCCCTCACCTCGGGCGTCTCCGCACGCGCCTCCCGGTACGCCTCGTACGCCTCGAACATCTGCTCCAGATCCGTCGCCTCGCGCACGCGCACCAGAAACTCGAGCACCTTCGCATCGATCGCCGGAAGAGGGTGAACGACCTGTTGCACGACGGCCCGGAAGTCGCCGTCGTAGTCGCGCGTGACTTCGAGCTTGTCGTGGAAGGCTTCGTACGAGACCCACGCCTCCTCCGAGAGCGTCACGAGCGGGCGGACGCGAAGGCGGTGCGGATAATGCCCGCCTCGCACGAGCGGCGTCGCGTCCTCGAAGGCCGTCCCCACCGCCTCGAACATCCCCGCGATGACCTTGAGGCCGGAGAGATAGGCGAAGATGCGGTCGCCGGGGCGGATCATCGCCAGCCGGGGCCGTCCCACCCGACGCAACGCGAACGTGCGGGTCTTGACGAACACCGGATAGTTCTCGGGGGAAACGGACCAGAGCCAGCTTGCCATGCGGGGAGCGGGTGCGTGAAGGGATCGCCGCGCAAAGTACTGCAGAAAAGGGGAAACGGGAAACGCGACGCGGGGTTCGCCGTCGGGGGACTCACCGGCGTTCTCGCTCACAGGGTCGTCCCCCGTCGACGGAAGGGGAGACGGCCTGCAGGCGGCGCGTCAGATCCGGCACGCGCATCGGCTTGCTCAGATAATCGTCCATGCCTGCGGCGAGGCAGCGTTCCCGGTCTTCCTGCATGGCGTTGGCCGTGAGCGCCACGATGTACGGCTGCCGGTCTTCGGCAAAGGTGCGTCGGATGCGTTGCGCGGCCTCCAGGCCGTCCATTTCCGGCATCTGCACGTCCATGAGCACCACATCGTAGGGCTGCCGCTCCAGCGCCTCGATGACCTCGAGACCGTTGGCCACTGCATCGACGCGATAGCCCAGGTGTTCGAGCAGTTGAAGCGCCACCTGCTGGTTGATGAGGTTGTCTTCGGCGAGCAGGATGCGGAGCGGATGTCGCTCGGCCAGTTTCCGGCTTTCGGGCAGCGGGCTCTGCCTCGACGGCAGAGCGCCGTCCCCCGGTTTCGGCGCGAAGACCGCGACGAGGGCGTCGTGCAGTTGGCGGCGTTTGAGCGGTTTGGCGAGCGAGGCGTGCCGGCAGGCGACCCCGTCATTTTTCATCGTCTCCAGCGTCGAAAGGGAGGTCAGCAGGATGATCGGCGTTGCGCCGAAGGCCTCGCACAGTCGCTTGGCCGGCGAGGCGCCGTCCATCTCCGGCATCTGCGCATCAACGAGGGCGACCTCGAAGGGGCCTTCGGCGGCATACCGCGCCAGCGCCGCCTCGCCCGTGTCCGCCGTCGCCGGGAGCATGCCCCAGGCGCTCAGCCACTGCGCCAGCATCTCCCGGGCCACGGCGCTGTCGTCCACCACCAGCGCCCGCCGCCCCGCGAGCACCGGCGCGGGCGTCGGCTCGTCCCCCGGGGCCGGCCGCGCCGGCAGCGTGAAGCAGAACGTCGCCCCCGCGCCCTCGGCACTCTCGACCCAGATCGTCCCGCCCATGGCTTCGACGAGGCGCTTCGAGATGGCCAGCCCGAGCCCGGTGCCGCCGTGCTTCCTCGTGTCTGTCGGGTCGAGCTGCGAGAACGCCTTGAACAGCCGCCCGCGCCGATCGGCCGGGATGCCGATGCCGGTGTCGCGCACGGCGAAGCGGAGCCGGACGACGTCGCCCTCGCGATGTCCCCGCACCGCGATCACCACCTCGCCGCGCTCGGTGAACTTGACGGCGTTGCTCACGAGGTTGACGAGCACCTGCCGCACCCGCGTTACGTCGCCTTCGATGCGGGCAGGCATCCCGTCGTCGAACAGATACGCCAGTTCGATGCCCTTCTTCGCGGCGCGGGCGGCGAAGAGGTCGAGCGTCTCCTCGACGCACCGCCGGAGGTCGAACGGCTGCACGTCGAGCGCCAGCTTGCCCGCTTCGATCTTGGAGAAGTCGAGGATGTCGTTGATGATGGCGAGGAGGGCCTCGCCGCTGGCGCGGATGGTCTCGACCCCGCCCCGCTGCTCCACGCTCAGCGACGTGTCGAGGAGCAGGCTCGTCATGCCGATGATGGCGTTGAGCGGCGTGCGGATCTCGTGGCTCATGTGGGCCACGAACATGCTCTTGGCGCGGTTGGCGGCTTCGGCGGCGGCCTTGGCCCGTTTGAGTGTGTCCTCCGCCTGTTTGCGGTCGGTGATGTCGCGGGCGATCTTGACGAAGCCCTTCAGCATGCCGCTCTCTTCCCGGAGCGCCGTCAGCGTCACGTCGGCCCAGAAGAGGGTGCCGTCTTTGCGCATGCGCCAGCCCTGCGTCTCGCTGCGCCCGGCATAGACGGCCTCCTCGAAGAGCTGGTCGGGCAGGCCGAGCGCCACGTCCTGTTCGGTATAGAAACGGGAGAAATGCGCGCCGAGGACCTCTTCGGCCGAGAAGCCCTGGATGCGCGCGGCGCCGGCGTTCCAGGTGGTGATGCGCCCGTCCGGATCGAGGGTATAGATGGCGTAGTCCTTCGCGCTCTCGAGGATCAGGCGCAACCCCTCTTCCCGCTCGCGCAGCAGCTTTTCGGCCCGGTTGCGCAGGGCGATCTGCTCGTTGAGGATGCGGGCCACCGAGAGGACATCCTCCCCGACGAGGTCGTGGTCGAAGTCGTCGAGTTCGAGGGCGCGGATCGAGTCGTTGAGTTGCTTGAGCACGAGCGCCTGCTTTTCCAACTCCCGGAAGAGCCGGTCGTTGGCCTCGATCAGTTCCTCGGAGCTGATGTCCATCGAGCGCTGGAGGAGCTTGCGGTCGGCGTCGTGCTGTTCGTACGTCTCGTTGACCGCGCGCACGAACCTGCGCCAGGCGGGCGGGATCTCCGTCGCCTCGCCGAGCAGCTTCCGGATCTGCCGTTTGAGCAGCCGATGGGTGATCTCGTGGGCCTCCTCGCGCATCGTCCCGTTCTCCCGGATTATTCGATTTCTTTCATGATGGTGATGGTCATCGTCTGGTTGTGCAACTCGCACCATTCGGCGGACTCGGGCGGGGCCAGTTCGCCGTACGAATAGAAGCCGGTGATGACGGGCTGGGTCCCGAGCATCTCGCGCACGACCTCCGTCTCCTCTTCGGTGCGCTGGCCGAGGACGAGCTTGCGTCCCCAGCAGCTCACGCAGATGGCCAGCTCGGCGTTCTCGATGCGGCTGTCGCGCACGCAGTGCTCGGCGGCATAGGCCGCGCCGTCGACCAGGTCCTCGTAGGAGGCGCGCATGAAGCGGGCGCGCGCGCCCGTGGGCACGTCGCCGGCGAAGGTCATGCTCTGGTTCTCCTCGTCGATGGAGAGGATGGTCCGGACGAGCGTGCGGTCGCCGTCGGGCGTCCAGATGCACAGGGGAAAGCGGAGGGCGGCGCCGGGCAGCCCCTCGGCCAGCTCGCCGAGGTACCGCTTGTAGAGCGCCAGCGCCGAACGCCCGTCGAGTTCGTAGAGGACGTTCGCCTCGGAGCGGGTGATGCGCCGGACGGGGCCGAAGGGCGCCCATCCGCCCGAAGACCCGAAGCCCACGCGGAGGCGATCCCCATAGAAGCCCACGGCGGCGATGACCCCTTCGGTCGGGAGCGCGTCGAGGCCGACGAGGGTGCGCTCGAAGCGTACGCCGTCGCCGGCGAGGCCGCCGGTGAGCAGCACGCCGGGCGGGAGCCGCCGGTTGAAGCCCTGCGCCAGCGCGCTGCCGTTGACGAAGTGGCCGTCCGAGACCACGAAGACGAGCGCCAGCTCCGGCGCGGCGAGGCGCTCGGCCAGCATCCGGCCCGCCGCAAAGCTGTCCGCCACGTCGTCGATGCGGATGCTCGTGGCGCGGATCCGCGTGTGGGCGAAGCGCACCGCCGTCACCGTGAGGCGGTCGTCGCTCACCTCCGTGTCGAGGATCTCGCCGGAGGTCGAACCGAGCATGAGGTGCGCCTCCGGATACCACGCCCGCACCTGCCTGAAGAGACGCGCGTCGGCCACGCGCTCGCGGCTGCCGAAGACGAGCACCCAGTCCGCCGCCGCGCCGAGCGCGGGCGCGCCGGAGGACTGCCATCCCTCTCCCGGGATGAAATATCGCTGTTCGATCTGCATACGGACGTTTCCTCCTTGAAGACGGCAGACTACGAAAAAGCCGGGGCTTCGGATGCGGGCCTCCCAATATACGAGGCCAACACGGGAATGCGCTCGGTTTCCACCGTGAAGACGCGGACGGGCGCGGAAGCCGCTGCGTTTGTCGCGCGCGTCGCGGCGCCCGGCCCGGCGTATGACACGGGGTCGACGCAACCTGCGCCTAACTTGGCGGGTTCAAGGCTCGCTACGTCCACCAGCCCCATCGCCATGTCCCTTTCCGACGCCGACCATCGCTTCAGGATCGTCTCCGACTTCGAGCCTACGGGCGATCAGCCGCGCGCCATCGCGGAACTCACCGAGGGCCTGCGCCGCGGCGATAAATACCAGACGCTCCTCGGCGCGACGGGTACGGGAAAGACCTTCTCCGTCAGCCACGTCATCCAGAACCTGAACCGCCCCACGCTGGTGATGAGTCACAACAAGACGCTCGCCGCCCAGCTCTATGCCGAGTTCACCCAGTTCTTCCCCGACAACGCCGTCGAATTTTTCATTTCGTACTACGACTATTACCAGCCCGAGGCCTACATCGTCCACTCCGACACATACATCGAGAAGGACATGGCCATCAACGACCGGATCGACCGGCTGCGGCTGCGGGCCACGAGTTCGCTCATCTCCGGGCGGCCCGACGTGATCGTGGTCGCCTCGGTCTCGTGCATCTACGGCCTCGGCTCGCCCGAAGAATACCGCTCGCAGATCGTGCAGGTCCGGCAGGGGCAAGAGATCGTCCGCAACGAGCTGCTTCGCGACCTCGTGCAGATCTATTATACCCGCAACGACGTCGCGTTCGAGCCCGGCGCCTTCCGCGTGCGCGGCGACGTGGTGGACGTCTTCCCGGCGTACCTGGAGGACCTCGCCTATCGCATCACGTTCTGGGGCGACGAGGTGGAGAAGATCAGCGTCATCGATCCGGCCACCGGGCGAGCGCTCCGCGAGGAGACGATGCTCACGATCTATCCGGCCAAAATCTTCGTCACGCCGCCGGATCGGATGGAGCGGGCCGTCGCCTCCATCGAGGAGGAGCTTCGCTGGCGGCTGGCCGTGCTTCGCAACGAGGGGCGCGTCGTGGAGGCGCAACGGCTGGAGCAACGGACGCTCTTCGACCTCGAGATGATGAAAGAGGTGGGCTATTGCGCCGGCATCGAAAACTATTCGCGCCACCTCTCCGACCGCAAACCCGGCGAACGTCCCTATTGCCTGTTCGACTATTTCCCCGACGACTTCCTGCTCGTCGTCGATGAGAGCCACGTGACGATCCCGCAGGTGCGCGCCATGTACAACGGCGACCGCGCCCGCAAGCTGACGCTCGTCGAGCACGGCTTCCGTCTTCCCTCGGCCCTCGACAACCGCCCGATGACGTTCGAGGAGTTCGAGGCGGCGCACCACCGGGTCATCTTCGTCAGCGCCACCCCCGGCGACTACGAACTCGAAAAAAGCGGCGGCGTCTTCGTCGAACAGGTGATCCGCCCCACCGGCATCCCCGACCCCGAGGTGGAGGTGCGTCCCACCGAAAATCAGATCGACGACCTTCTCGACGAGATCCGGGGGGTCGTCGAGCGGGGCGCGCGCGTGCTCGTGACCACGCTCACCAAACGCATGGCCGAGGACCTGACCGACTACCTCGACTCGTTCGGCGTCCGCGTGCGCTATCTCCATTCCGACATCGACGCGCTCCAGCGGGTGGAGATCCTCCGCAACCTGCGCCTGGGCGACTTCGACGTGCTCATCGGCGTCAACCTCCTGCGCGAGGGGCTCGACCTGCCCGAGGTGGCGCTCGTGGCCATCCTCGACGCCGACAAGGAGGGCTTCCTGCGCAGCGACCGCTCGCTCATCCAGACGGCCGGGCGCGCCGCCCGGAACGCCGAGGCCAAGATCATCCTCTACGGCGACACCGTCACCGGCTCGATGCAGCGCATGATGGACGAGACGAACCGCCGGCGCGCCCTCCAACTCGCCTATAACGAGGCGCACGGCATCACGCCGAAGACCGTCTACAAAAGCCGCGAGCAGATCCTCCGAGGCACCGTCATCGCCGAAGAAAAATACGACGAAGCCGGCGGCCCCGGCGCGCATTATTACGCCGGGCCGGACGAGCACGCCATCATCGCCGACCCCGTCGCCAAATACCTGAGCGACGATCAGAAGCGGGACCTCCTTGCGCAGCTCGAACGCGAGATGCGCGAAGCCGCTGAAAACCTGGAGTTCGAGCGCGCGGCCGAGCTCCGGGACAGCATGGCCCGGTTGGCGTCTCAAATCAAGCAATGAGCGGGCGACGGGCGGCGATTTCGGGCCTGAGAAAGAAAGGGTTAAGAAAGGATGACCCCCTTTGCGCATCTTGTTATTTTCCGGTAAAATCGCTATTTACAGGGAATAGTGACTCCTCCCCCTTCGCCGCCGGCGTTGCCCGCTCAAAGATGTGCCGTTCTAAATGACGGGAACGCCGGGCCACTAAAGAACCGGGCATGAAGCTTGTGCCCCTGTCGTGTATTCTATCATGAGCCCTCTACCCATGCCTTCCGGTCTTCTCTCTCGCTCCACGCGCTTCTTTCCCGCCCCCCTGTGGCTCCTGTTCGGGTGGATCGGTTTATGGGCCGCGCCCGAAGCCGCCCGGGCCCAGGTTCAGGTTCAGGACATTGCCGTCGAGAGCCGCTTCCAGGGGGACTTCGGCGGGCACTTCGCACGCGGCCGCGCCCTCGTCGGCGCCGACTTCGACCTCGACGGGCGCATCGACTTCTTCGTCGGAAACCCCGGCGACGAGTCGTTCATCCTGCGCAACGTGGAGCGGGCCGGGCGCACGCAGTTCCTCCTCACGCAGATCCTGCTCAAAGACGCGCTGGCCTGGGGCGCTTCCACCGCCGACTATGACAACGACGGCGACTACGACCTGTTCATCACCACCGGCGCCAACGAAGGCATCGGGCTCGACTATCTGTTCAAGAACATGTTCGTGGAGGAGGGGCGTCTTCGGTTTGAGGACGTCTCGGCGGAAGCCGGCGTCCAGGGGCCGCTCGACCTCAACGGCGACCCCATCGAAACCGCCAGCGCCAATGCCGACTGGTGCGACG
The DNA here is from genome assembly GCF_056451265.1 of Rhodocaloribacter sp. NCBI lineage: Bacteria > Pseudomonadati > Rhodothermota > Rhodothermia > Rhodothermales > Rhodothermaceae > Rhodocaloribacter > Rhodocaloribacter sp. The sequence goes on from NZ_JBWOPL010000026.1 coordinate 7,923, forward strand.
TGGACCACGACGGCGACGTGGACCTCTTCGTCAGCGTCAACATCTGGAACGGCACGGGCATGGACGGCCCGGAGATCCTGCAATCGCCCGGCGACGCCGCGCCCGTCCCGCAGAACCTCCTCGGCTCCTATTCCACCGGGCAAAACCTCCTCTACCGGAACAACGGCGACGGCACGTTCAGCTACATCGCGCCGCTCGTCGGCTTGACCAAAGCCAAAAGCACCCGTCACTCCACGTTCATCGACATCGACAACGACGGCGACTGCGACCTGCTCGAGAACAATTACAACACGTCCAACTTCCTGTGGCGCAACCTGCTCGTGGAGACCGGCACGCTTCAGTTCGAAGACGTGACGGCGGAGTTTTCGCCCGAGGGTGAAGACCTCTCGTATCCCAAGCTTTCCTTTGTCAGTTGCGCGGCGGATTTCAACAACGACAGCTGGGAAGACCTGATACTCTTTATGCGCAATGACGGGCCGGAACCCGGCAGTCCCTACGAGGAAGGACACGCCCTCTTCCTCAACGACGCGGGGACCGGCTTTCGAAACGTGGCCCGGGAAGCCGGCATCAACGTCAACTACGTCTCGGCCAAAAATCAGGGCGTCATGGGCAGCCAGATCGGCGACGTCAATGCCGACGGCGTGCCGGACATCTACATCGGCAACGGCGGCCCTTCGCTGGGCACGAACGATCAGTTTTTTCTGAGCGCGTCCGCCGTCGGCGCGGACCCGGTCTATGAGGACTGGACGGCGAACATCGATTTCGAGGCTCCCGTCAACGCGCGCACGACGGCCAACTATCCCACCTATCCCTACCGCACGCACGGCACCGCCTTCGTCGACGTCGACGGGGACGGGCTGCTCGAAGTGGCCGTCGTCAACGGCGGCCCCGCCTTCGACCCGGACGATGACGAGATCCAACAACCCAACCGGCTGTTCAAGTTCGAGGGCTGGGACCCCGTCCCCAATTTCTTCAAGGTGCGCCCCGTCGGCGACGGCGTCCACGTGAGCAAGGACGCCATCGGCGCGCGGGTGAGCCTCCAGGTGGGCTTCGGCGCAGACCAGTCGTGGAACCTCTATCAGACGCAGCGGGGCAGCAGCTGCTTCTCGGCCCAGAACGGCTTCGACCTCTTCTTTGGTCTGGACAATGCCGATCTGATCAAAGAGGTGCAGGTGAACTGGCCCGACGGCACGAGCACGGTGATCTCGGACGGCCTGGCGGTCAACGGCGCCATCGTGGTGCACTACGACGGCACGGTGGAGCAAGCGACCCCGCGCCGCGTCGCGCCCGAGGCCCCCGCCCGCCTCGAGGCCGCGCTTGCCGCCGGGACGCCGCGCGCTTTCGCCCTCTCGGAGGCGTATCCGAACCCGTTCAACCCATCGACGCGCATCACGTACGCGCTGCCCGAAGCCGCGCACGTGCGGCTGAAGGTCTACGACGCGCTCGGCCGTGAGGTGGCCACGCTGGTCGACGGCCTCACGGCGGCGGGCCGGCACAGCGCCGTCTGGCGCGCCGACGCCGTGCCGAGCGGCCTCTACCTCTACCGTCTCGAAGCGGGTTCGTTCAGCCGGACGCGCACCATGCTCCTCCTCAAATGAGCCGTCTCGCCTCGTCGCGTATTCTTCATGGAGAATGTCGCCGGGCGAACCAGCCTCCGTGTTGCGCGTTCTAATGCGGCACTTTATATTTGCCGGTCCAACGACGTTGGCAGTCTCTCCGGAGAGGTGGGTGAGTGGCTGAAACCACCGGTTTGCTAAACCGGCGTACCTCTAATCGGGGTACCGAGGGTTCGAATCCCTCCCTCTCCGCCGTTCAAAAGCCGGACCCTCGGGTTCGGCTTTTTTTATGCCCGCCCCCGCTCGTATGACATAGCATGTTCATCCCGCTCATGCTATACTGCGGCAACAGCTTCTCCCGGAGGAACGAGCCATGAACGACGCACCCTTGACCCCGCCCGCCGGATACGACTTCTGGACCCGGCAGCTCGACCTGCTCGGCGACCGCGAGCCGCTCGGCGTGCTGGCCCAGACCCCCGACGTGCTGGCGATGATCGTGGCTGCCTATCCGGGGGACGTGCTCCGGAAACGCCCCTTCGCCGATCAGTGGACGCCGTGCGAAATCTTCGGTCACCTCGTCGACACGGAGTGGGTCTTCGGCTTTCGCATCCGCACCACCCTCCTCGACGAGACTCCGGTGCTCATGCCGGTCGATCAGGATCGATGGGTGGCCGGGCAACGGCACAACGACACCGACCTGCGCGACCTGCTCAACCGTTTTCAGATGCTCCGGACGATCAATCTCGACCTGTGGCGCGCGCTCCCGCCCGAAGCCCTGACGCGCACGGCCCGCCACCGGGAGGCGAACGTGCCGCTCTCTGCCGGGCAGATGCTCCGGATCCTCGCCGGACATGATCTGTATCATCTCCTTCAGATGAAAAGGTCCGTAAAAGCCATACGAGACGAATCCCTCACAATGGCACACTAAAATGGCACACTAAAACGCATTCCTCGCGCGTTTACCCGCTGTTCGCCCGGCCCTTTCCCTGCTCCGGCGCGCAACCTTTTCGCTGCTGCGACGCACACCAACCGAGGCTCAATACGACTTCGACAGGCACTCCACGATGCGGAATTTTTGGCGTGAATACGGCTTGATTGCCTTCCTCATCGTCATCGCCATGGCGGGTTACCTGTTCTATTATCAGGCGCGGGGAGACGTCCTGGCAACCTCCCTGAACATGGTTGGTGATCGCCTCATTACGATGGTTCTGGGCGGCGAGCGTGCTTCCGGTCTGATCGATCAATTCAAGACGAACTGGCTCGGCCAGGATGACCACGCGCCCCCTTCGGACTATACGCTGGCCGAGGCCGATACGCCCGTTACGGACGAAGCCCCGACGAGGAACGGCGAGATCGGGAGCACGCCGCCCCCCGCGCGCGCTTCGGCAGCCGCCACGCCCGCGCCGACGGCGCCTCCCGAACCGATAGCCTCACCCCTCGCCCCCGCCGACGCCGACATGAGCGTTTTTGCGGAGGAGATCCGCCGGGTGTTTCCGGATGATCCCGAACTCCGGCAAAAGCTGAGCGAGCACGTGCACCTCAGCTTTGAGGACGGCCTGCGGATCACCATCGACCGTGAGGCAAAGCAGCTGATGCGGGAAGAGGACCTCAAGCAGTTCTTCGCGGCGATCCGGAAGCTGGAGCGGCAGAAACGGGCGCTATGGGCAGAGACCCTCGCTCGCGTCATCCGAAAGCGCGATGAGGTCCAACATCACGCCATGGACATGATGCGCGCGGACTCCGGCGCCGCCCGTGAAGCGCCCGACCCGCAGCTCGACCCGGCGCATCGGATCGCCATGGGGCAGGTGCAAAAGAGCATCCTCGCGTTCCAGGAAGCGGCCCGGGGGAAAGCCCTCGCCTCCCTGGCGACGCTCCGGCGTCTGGCCATGCTCCGGCGCGTGTCGCCCGCCACGCACGACTCGATGCGCCTCGCCGTACGGCAAGCCATGAACGAGGTCCTTGCGCGCGCCCGGGCCGCTTCCGGAGAACTCGCCCGCCATGCGGGCCGCGAGAGCTTCGACACGGCCATGGAAGCCTATCGGCGTCAACTCGACACCTATCTCGAAACCTATGAGGCGCGCCTGGAATCCGTTCTCGACTCCCTCGAGACGACGACGGAGGAGCGGGTCGAGGCGCATCCCCGGGGCCCCTTCGCCGCCGTGTATGCGCGGGCTGCCGAACGCAACGGCCGTCCGCGCCCGCTGTGAGGGCAAAGGGAGCGCCCGGCGCGAAGGTCTGAAAGCGATTCCGGGATTACGGAAAAATACCCATTTCAAGGTACGAGACGGCCACTTTGTCGATGGCATTGATGAACGCCGCCGTGCGCAGGTCCACCCCGTGCCGCTTCCGGAGCTCCCGGATCTCGCCATAGGCGTCGATCATCGTCTCTTCGAGGCCCGAGTTGACCAGGTCCACCTCGTCGGCGCCGTGGGCCACCTCTTCGAACATCTCCGGGGCGAACTTCTTGCCGGTCACCTGCTCCACGGCGCGCATGAGTTTCTCATTGATGCTTTGCTCGAAGCGACGGCTCATGCGCCCGAAACGAACGTGCGAGAGGTTGCGCAGCCATTCGAAGTACGAGACCGTCACACCGCCTGCGTTGAGGTACACGTCGGGAATGATGAGGACGTTCTTTTCAAGCAGGATCGCGTCGGCGGCGGCGGTGACGGGGCCGTTGGCGGCTTCTCCGATGATCTTCGCCTGGATGCACAGGGCGTTGTCGGAGGTGATCTGCCCTTCGAGCGCTGCCGGGATCAGGATGTCGCACGGCAGTTCGAGCGCGTCGGCGCTTCGCTCGAGGTTCTGCGCGCCGGGGAAGTCGAGGATCGAGCCCGTTTCCTTGCGGTGCGCCGCCACGGCTTCGACGTCGAGCCCCTCGGGGTTATAGATGGCGCCTTCATACTCGGCCAGCGCGACGATGGTGGCTCCGCCCTCCTGCATGAACTTGGCGGCGTGGTAGCCGACGTTGCCCAGTCCCTGCACCACCACGGTCTTGTCGCCGAGGCCCGGCTGGAGGCCGAGGGCGGCCATGTCGTCGGCATAGCTGCACGCCTCGCGGATGCCGAAGAAGACGCCGCGGCCCGTTGCCTCGGTGCGCCCGCGCACGCCGCCCTGTCCCACGGGCTTGCCCGTCACACAGGCCAGCGCATCGAGCGTGTCCGAACTGATGGTGTTGTACGTGTCGAGGATCCATGCCATCTCGCGCGGGCCGGTGCCGTAGTCCGGCGCGGGCACGTCCACGCCCGGCCCGATGAAGTTCTTCCGGATCAACTCGTACGTGTATCGCCGCGTGACGCGCTCGATTTCCGCTTCCGAATACTTGCGCCGGTCGATTTTGACGCCCCCTTTGGCTCCTCCGAAAGGCACGTTGACGATGGCGCACTTGTACGTCATCAGCGAGGCCAGCGCCATCACCTCATCCTCGTTCACCGCCGAGGCATATCGGATCCCGCCCTTGACCGGCAGCTTGTGATGACTGTGCTCGGCCCGGTACGCCTGGATCGTGTCGATGGAGCCGTCATCCCGTTTGAGCGGAAAAGTCATATGATAGACGCTATTGCATATCTTGATCTGACTCAGCAAGCCGACGGGGTGCTTCGTATGCGCAGCCGCCTTTTCGAACATGAGGTCTACTTGCGCGAGAAAGCTTTCATGGGCCATGAGCGGTTCCTCCTGACGGTGGTTGTTTGAGCACGTGAGCGATGACGGGGCTTCAAGGGAACATTTATGCCGAAAAGAATACGCACAACCGCCGCGCGATACAAGCCTGTTGCCGCACGGAAAAAACGCCCGGCAGAGCGTCTTTCGAAGAAAAGACGGAGACCGGGAACGGAGGGTCCATCATTGCCTGTGAGCACGCCTGTGAAGACGTCCCGCGATGTTTTGCGCTGCCGGGGGCGAAACCTCCTTCTGGCGACGGTGATGGGGCTGTGCGCCGTGTGGGGCGTGACGCCCGCGGTCGCACAGATGCCGGAGCGGATCGCGGGGAGAGGCCGGCCCACCATCGGCGTGGCGTTCAGCGGAGGCGGGGCGAAGGGCTTCGCCCACATCGGCGTGCTGAAGGTGCTCGAAGAAGCCGGCGTGCCGGTCGACGTGGTGACGGGCACGAGCATGGGCAGCATCGTCGGAGGGCTGTACGCCGTCGGCTATTCGCCTGCGAGCATTGAAAAGATGGTGCTCGAGCAGGACTGGAACGCGCTCTTCGGAGACGTGACGTTGCGCCGCCTGCCCCCCATCGACCGGCGCCTGCCGCAGGGGCGCTATGCGCTCACGCTCCCGCTGAGCGGCCGCCGCGTGCAATTGCCGCGCGGGCTCGTGGCCGGGCAGCAGATCTCCATGCTGCTGACGCGCCTCCTGCTGCCGGTCCGCAACGTGCGCGACTTTCGCGCGTTGCCTCGCCCGTTCGCCTGTGTGGCCACCGACCTCGAAACGGGGGAGGGCGTCCGCCTCGAACACGGCTTCCTGCCCCGCGCCATCCGCGCCAGCATCGCCATCCCGAGCGTCTTCGCTCCCGTCACGTTTCAGGGACGCACCTTCATCGACGGCGGCGTCGTGCGCAACCTGCCCGCCGAGGACGCCCGCGCCCTCGGCGCCGACCGGGTCATCTGCGTGGACGTGAGCGACCGCCTGCTGCCTGCCGACAGCCTCCACTCGCTCGTGGAAGTGCTCCGGCAGGTCGCCAATTTTCAGATCGGCGTCTCGACGCGCATCCAGGAAAACTACTGCGACCTCGTCATCCATCCGGACATGAGCGGCTTCGACAGCTTCAGCTATGACGCCGCGCCGGAGATCATACGCCGGGGCGAGGACGCCGCCCGCCTCGCGCGCCGCGCCCTCCAGCCGCTGGCCGCCCCTGCCGCCTCCCCGCCACACCTTCCGCCGCCCGTCCTCCCCGACTCGCTTCGCATCGACCGCATCGACATCCGAAACCTCTCGCCCGATCTCGAAAAACAGGTGCGTGGACTGCTCCGCCTCCACCTCCCCGCCTTCCTCACCGTGGACGACATCGAGGAGATCGTCCACAACATCTATGCGCTTCGGCTTTTCGATTACGTGGTCTATCAACTCGACCCCGGCGACGATCCCGGCGGGCAGACGCTCGTCATCGAGGCCGCCGAAGACCCGGGCGAGCACCTCGGCGTGAGCCTCCGATACGAGACCCACCTCAAGGCTGCCCTCCTCGTGAGCGCGTTCTTCCGCAACCGACTTCGCTTCGGCTCGCGGCTCGGCGTGGACGTGCGGCTCGGCGAGGTCTTTCGCACGAACCTCGTCTTTGCCTATCCGCTGCGCCGCCGCCCCGACCTCGACCTGCGCTTCACCGCGCTCTTCGCCGACGTGCCGTTCGACATCTTCGAGAACAACGTGCGCACGCTCAGCCTTCGCACCGAGTCGCGGGTGGCCGCCGTCTCGCTCGACCTCGTTCCCGCCCGTCCCCTCTTGCTCTCCGGCGGCCTCCGGGGCGAGTTCTTCAACGCCGATCAGTCCGTGGGACGTCTCGACGCGCTCAACCTGAGGCGCGGCCTCCTCGGCGTCAATGTGCTCCTCCTCTTCGACACCTTCGACCACCCGGACTTCCCCGCACGAGGCCTTCAGGTGACGGCGCTCTCAGCGTTCTTCGATCGGCGGTGGGGGAGCGGCGTGACGTTCTCCCACCACACGCTGCTCGGACAGGTGCGCGCGCCCCTCACCGGACGCCTCACGCTCTTCGGACGCTTCGGGGTCGGGCACAATGCCGGCGCGAACACGCCGCTCCACTACCGCTTCTATCTCGGCGGATCCGGAGTGGGCGGATCTTCAGCCTTCGGGCTGTGGCAGGATCGCCAGCTCCCGCTCCTCGGCTTCGAGATCCAGCAACTGGCCGGGCGAAACATGCAGATGGCGGGCCTGGGGCTCCAGTTCGAGGTGCGAAGCAACCTGTACACCTCGTTCCAGTGGAACGCCGCGCGCGTCATGGAGCGATGGACGTGGCGGCTCGAACCTTCCGCCTTCCACGGCGGCTTCGGACTCCAGTTCGGCGCGAAGACGCTCATCGGTCCGGTGGTGCTCACGATGATGAGCCGCCGTCCCTTTGGCTCCTACGCCTTCAAGATCGATGTGGGCTATCGGTTTTGAGGGGCGGCGGCTTCAGGCGGGGATGCGCCGCACGGAAGGGCTGTATTTTTCGAGCGCGGCGGTGTTGAAGACGACGACGTGGTCGCCGGGGCGAATGACCTCGCGTTCGACGAGGGGGCCGAGGGCGGCCAGGCACGCCGCGCCTTCGGGGCAGATGCTCCACCCCTTCGCCCGCACCGTCTCGCGGAGCGCCGCCGCGATCTCGGCGTCGGTGACGGCGACGGCGTGGCCGCGGCTCCGATAGAGGATGTCGAGCACGCGGAAATGGCCCACGCCGCCGGCCACGTTCAGGCCCGTGGCGATGGTCTCGCCCGGCTCCACCGGCGCGGCGTCCGCCGCATGCGCCTCGAAGGCCCGCACCACCGGGGGCGTGCTCGCACTTTGCACGCTCACGATGCGCGGGCGTCGCGCGTCGATGAGGCCGAGCGCTTCGAGTTCGTCGAACGCCTTCCACATGCCGAGGATGCCCGTCCCGCCGCCGGTCGGGTACACGATCACGTCGGGGAGCGACCACTGCGTCTCGCCGGGGGGCGGCTCGGCCAGTTCGAGCCCCATCGTCTTCTTCCCCTCGATGCGCCATCCCGGCTCCTGAAACGTGGCGACGCTGAAAAAACCGTCGGAGAGGTATTTCTCCCGCATGAGCGCGCCCGCCTCTCGGATGGTGCCCGCGACCACGTCGAAGTGAACGTTCGGGGACTGCCGGGCCAGGCGCGCCACGCTTTCGAGGATCGGCGCGTCGGTGTCTTCGGGCATGACGACGGCGACCTCCAGCCCCGCGGCCGACCCGTAGGCGGCGAGCGCATCGCCCGCGTTGCCCTGTGTGGGGACGGCCAGCTTCCGGAGGCCGAGCTTCCGCGCCATCGAGACGACCATTGCCATGCCGCGATCCTTGAAGCTCCGGGTGGGGTTATGGCCGGGCGCGCCCTCGTCTTTGATCTGAAGGTGAAAGCCCGCCCGCTTCGCCAGTGGATGATCGTCGTAGTCGAGCACCGGCGTGCCGCCCTCGCCGAGCGCGACGATGTGTCGCCGGTCTTCGGGGTCGGCGACGTCGAGCGGGAGGAGCGCGCCGAAGCGCCACATGTCGGGCCGCCCGGGGTGATGCCACGCCGCGTTCGGCTGCTCGGCGCGGAGGCGTTCGAGGTCGAGCACGATCTCGACGGGCCGCCCGTCGACGGGGCTCAGGTTCATGATCGTGTCGGGCGGGTATGCGTCGCCGGAGCCGAGCCCGCGGAGAGAGCGAACGTACGTCATGCTTTGGAGAGGTCGAAGAGCGGGAGGGAGCGGGATCGGCTCGGGGAACGGATCGCCGCGCCTATGGTACGCCGCCGTGCCGCCACGCGCAAGAGACACGTTGCGGGAGAGGGGAATTATTACGTATGATGCCCGCCTGCTCCGCCTTTTCTTTCGCCCATGCCCATCGACGCAAAGACGCGCCTCGTCCTGCTCCTCGGCGATCCGGTTGCGCACTCGCGCTCGCCGCTGATCCACAATGCCGCCTTCCGGCATCAAGGGGTGCGCATGGTGTATGTGGCCGCCCGCGTGGCGCGCGAAGATCTCGCGGCGGCGGTGGCGGGGGTGCGCGCGCTCGGCGTGGCCGGGGCGAACGTGACGATCCCGCACAAACAGGCGGTCGTGCCGATGATGGATACGCTTTCGCCGGAGGCCGAGGCCGTCGGGGCGGTGAACACCATCGTCTGCCGTCGCGAGGCGGGTGCGGTCCGGCTCCACGGCGACAACACCGACGTGGCGGGCTTCCTCGCGCCGCTGCGCCCGTACGCCGACCGGCTGCGGGGGGCGCCGATGACGGTGCTCGGCGCGGGCGGCGCGGCGCGGGCGGTGGTCTATGCGTTGCTGACGACCTTCGCCCCCGCGCGCCTGGCGGTGGTCGCCCGCGATCCGGCGAAGGCTTCTCGGCTTCTCGAAGCGTTCGCCGCACACGACGCCGGGGGAGCGCTCCGGGCCGTCGCGTGGGCCGGGGCGAAGGAGGCCGTGCGCACGAGCCGCCTCCTCGTCCATGCCACGCCCGTGGGCATGCATCCGGACGTGACGCGCACCCCGTGGCCTCATCTCACCGACTTCGGGCCGGGGCAGCTCGTGTACGACCTCGTCTATACCCCCGAGACGACCCGCCTCCTCCGCGAAGCCGCCGCGCGCGGCGCGACGACGCTCGGCGGCCTCGACATGCTCGTCGGGCAGGCCGCCGCCGCCTATACGCAGTGGACCCGCCGTCCCTTCCCCGACGCCGTGGCGCGCGCGGCGCTCCGAGCCGGTGCGGCTTCCGAAGACGCCGCATAAAAATCCGCTTCAGATTCCTTTCGGGGGGACGATACTACCGCATGAACCCTGGCAGTAGTGGTCCCATCGGTGCGCCGGCCTTCTCTGTCGTCTGTGTATTTCTTGGCTTGCGGGCGCGTTCTCCGCTCAGCTTTTTGCCGCTCTGCCTCGGTTCGCCCCCTGCCCAAGGTCATTAATCAGTGTGTCCGGGAGAGAGTCTCAAGCCAATGAACGTCATTCGAAAGGAAAACAAAGCCGCTGCGCTCGGTGCGCTCGAACTGAAATGCCCGTCGATGCCGCAGACGCTGCTCGAAGCAATGGAACTGATGCACCAACCGGAAGGCCCGCAGATGAAGCAGGTCATCCATATGGTGGAAAATGACCCCGCCGTGGTTGCCCGGCTCCTGCGCGTGGTCAACTCGGCGTATTACGGCCAGCGCGGCGACATCAAGAGTGTGCGGCGGGCCGTGGTGATCCTCGGCACCGTCTCCGTCACCGGCATCGTGATGAGCATGGGGATGAACGAGGTGCACGACTCGCTCGACGCCAACACCGCGCTGCCTTTCCTCAACCTCGTCCGTCACAGCGTCGCCACGGCTTTCCTTGCCCGGCACCTGATCGCGCATGAGACCGAGACCGAGTGCGCCCACCCCGACCTTCAGGATCGCCTCGGCGATGCCTATACAGCGGCGCTCCTCCACGACTTTGGCAAGCTCATCCTGCTCTACAACCATCCCGACGTGGCCGTCAGCCTCTACGGCAGCGACCGACGCGGCGACGGCTCCGAGGAGGAGTTTCTCGAACTTGAACGCTCGTGGTTCGGCTACGATCACGTCGAAACGGGGGTCTATCTGACGCGCCGCCTTCGCTTCCCCGAAGCGCTGACGACGGTCATCGCCCTCCACCATCGGGACCTCCATCTCGACGACGTGGATCCGTCCACGAAGCAACTGATCTACATCGTTAAGGCCGCCAACAAGGCCGCCAACGGCCTCGGCTTCGCCAGTAGTCGCCCGATCTCGTGGAAGACCTGCGCCCAGGATCCCATCTGGCCCCGGCTGATCGAAGAGCGCATCATTGGTTACTCCGATCCGGACTCGCTCCTTCAAGACCTGCTCGAACTCAATTCCGACCTCCGGGACTACGTGGACCTCGTGGTGTGAGTCGCAAGCGCAACGGACGCGCGGCATCGGAGAAAAGGGTGCGCGGCGGATCGTGCGCCGAACCCGGAAACGCCCTAACTTGCGGGGCGTCCGAAACGAGCCGACCGACCCCCATGATCGACCCGCGCACCCTGCCCGACCTCTCCGCCGAAGCTCTCCGCATCGCGCCGCTCGCACGCGCCGAGACCATCCCTGCGCGGTGGTACACCGACCCCGCGTTTCATCCCTTCGAACGCGACGCCCTCTTCGCCCGGTGGTGGCAGTACGTGGGGCACGAAAGTCAGGTCCCCAACCCCGGCGACTTCGTGTGCGCCGACGTGGCCGAGAACCCCGTGATCATCGTCCGGGACCAGGCGGGGGCGTTGCAGGCTTTTTATAACGTGTGCCGGCATCGCGGCGGCCCTCTCGCCATGGAACCGTGCGGACGGCTCCGCAAAGGCGTGCTTCAGTGCCGGTATCACGGATGGACCTACCGCCTCGACGGCGCCCTCCGCGGCGTGCCCCGCTTCGACCGAACCGACCTCTTCGACAGGGACGACTACGGCCTCGTGCCCGTGACGCTCGCCGTGTGGGAGGGCCTGCTCTTTGTCCGTCTCGCCGACGGCGGCCCGCCGCTCGACGTCCTCCTCGACGGCATCGCCGGGCGCATCGCGCCCATGCGCCCCGGCACGAAGACCTTCTTCCGCCGCGTCACGTACGACCTCGCCTGCAACTGGAAAGTGTACGTCGACAACTACCTCGAAGGCTATCACATCCCGCTCGTCCATCCCGAGTTGTGCCGCGTGCTCGACTACCGGGCATACGTCACCGAGACGGCGCGATATCACTCGCTCCAATACAGCCCCATCCGCGACGGCGCGCAATCGTACGGGACCGCCGAAGGAGAGGCGTTTTATTATTTCCTCTTTCCAAACATGATGCTCAACATGCTGCCGGGACGCCTTCAGGTGAACCTCGTCGTGCCTCTCGCCCCCGATCGGTGCCGGGTGGTTTTCGATTATTTGTACGACGACGTGACCTCGCCCGAGGCGCGCCGGGCCATCGAGAGCGACCTCGCCTTCAGCGACAGGGTGCAGGCGGAGGACATCGAGATCTGCGAACACGTTCAGCGCGGCCTCCGGTCGCGGGCGTACGACCGGGGCCGCTTCTCGGTCGAATGCGAGGCAGGCGTGTATCATTTCCAGTGCCTGCTCAAAGAGGCCTATCGCGAGGCGCTTGCGGAGGCGGCGGCATGAAGCGCCCGAGGCTCCTTCGCCCCGGCGTTTTCGCCGGTCTCCCCGGCCTTTGCGCCGCCTTCACCACGCGGCACGGCGGTGTGAGCGGGCCGCCGTACGCCTCGCTCAACCTCGGCCTGAGCACCGCCGACGACGCGGCCTGCGTTCGCGAGAACCGCCGACGGCTCGCCGAAGCGCTCGGCTTCGCCCCGGACGCGCTCGCCATCGCCGGACAGGTGCACGGCGCGGAGGTGCGCCCCGTGGACGCGCCCGGCCTCTATCCCGGCTTCGACGGGCTCGTGACCGCCGCGCCCGGCGTGCTCCTGTGCATCACCGCCGCCGATTGCGCCGCCGTCCTCCTCGCCGACGTCGGCGCGGGCGTCGTGGGGGCGTGCCACGCCGGGTGGCGCGGAGCCGCCGCGGGCATCGTGCCGGAGACGGTCGAGGCCATGAGGGCTCTCGGCGCTTCACCCGCGCGAATGCGCGCTTACGTCGGGCCGTGCATCTCGGCCCAACACTTCGAGGTGGGGCCGGAGGTCGCCGAACGGTTCGCGCCCGCCTTCGTGCGCCGTTTCCCGGGGAAAGACAGACCGCACGTCGACCTCCAGGCCGCGCTCGCCGCACAACTTGTCGGGGCGGGGCTTCCGCGCGACGCCGTCGAGGGGTCGGTGCACTGCACCTTTGCCGAGACGAACGACTTCTTCTCGCACCGCGCCGAAGGCGGCGTCACCGGACGCATGATGGGCGTGATCGGCCTTCGCGACGGCTGAGGTCCCTGGCCCCGGGGAGCGGGCGAGAGACACGAATCAAGCCGGAAACGCGGGGGCGTTCCTCACTTCGCGAGCATCATCGTCCGCGTCTCGACGAACGAACCGGCTTCGAGACGATAGAGGTACAGCCCGCTCGGAAGCGCGTCCGCCGACCACGTGACGGCGTGCCGCCCTGCCGGCTGCGCGCCCGCGACGAGCACCGCCACCTCCCGGCCGAGCACGTCGAAGACCGCGAGGCGCACGGAGGCCGCTTCGGGCAAGGTATAGCCGATGTTCGTGGAAGGGTTGAACGGGTTCGGGTAATTCTCCTCCAGCGCGAACGTGTCCGGCTTCGTCCCGGCGCCCGAGTCGGCCCGCGTCATCGTCGGCGCGAGATCGGTTTCCCATCCCGTGCCGTCGGCGAGGACGCGCCCTTTCGAAGCGGACTTCTCCCACGCGAACGCATGGCTGTCTTCGGCCTGCGGGAAGTCGCCGATGAAGGCTGCGAGCGTATAGCTTCCCGACGGTGCGCCGGAGGGCACGTTCTGCCGGAGTGCGCGTGTGAGCGTCTCGCCCGGCGCGAGCGTCCACGAGACCGGCCCCCGGGTGACGGACACGCCCGGCCCGGTGATCACGACCCAGAGGTCGACCGTCTCGGTCTCGGCGGAGGCGCTCGTCACTTCGAGCGTGTACGTGATGCGCCCGCCCGTGGCCGGGACGACGACCGGCGAGACGTCCGGACCGACCGTCACCGTGACGGGCGGCGTCGTCTCGGCGCCGTACTCGTAGGCTCCGGCGTCGCATAGGCCGTCGCGGCGGGTGAAGCCGCGCTGATCTTCGGTGAGGGCCGCGCCGGCCGTATCGACGCACGACCCGGCGTCCACGGCGGGGCTGTCGGCGAGGAGCGCGTGCGTGGGCGTGGGACCGCCGTTGTCGGCGAGCGGGCCGAGGACCGACGAGAAGACACTCTCGGGCGCGACGGTCGTGTCGGCGGCGTCCGCCGGGCATCCGGCGCCGCTGCCGACCACGTTGCCGCCGTCCGAGACGAGCGTGCCGGTGCAGTCCGCCGAGGCGTCGTCGCGCTCGGCCGTATTGCCCGCGACGAGGCTTCCGCGAAGCGTGACCGTGCCGCTGAAGGAAGCGATGCCGCCGCCGTGCGCCGTGGCGGCATCCCATCCCAGGCCGACGGCGTTTCCGGTGATCGTGGCGGCTTCGACGGTCGCGACGCCCGTGTTGCGGAGGCCGCCGCCCGCGCCTCCCTCGAAGCACGACAGCGTGTTGCCGCTGAGGGTGCTGTTTCGGATGGTGGCCGTGCCCGCATTATAGATGCCGCCGCCATAACAGGCATCCTGTACGTCCGTGGCCTGATTCGTCGAGACGGTGCTTCGTTCGAGGAGGAGCGTGCCCTCGTTCCAGAGGCCGCCGCCCGCACCGCCTTCGAGGAGGAAGCCCGATGCCGCGTTGTTCTCGATGAGGCTTTCGAGGATCGTCAGCGTGCCGCCGTTCCAGAGGCCGCCGCCCCTCGGCTGCGCGTTGAAGTCGGTGGCGACCGACGCCACGTTGTCGCGGACGACCACCCGGCTGAGCGTGAGCGTGCCCGCGTTCCATACGCCGCCGCCCTGTTCGTTGTCCGTGAAGAGGTCGCCGCCGTCCCGGATCGTCAGGTCCTCGATGTGGGCCGTGACGCCCGCCTCGACGAGGACGACGTGGTCGTGCCCGGCGGAAGCGCCCTTGTACGCGACCCGTTCTCCGGCCCGGAGCAGCGCCACCATCGGCGCGATCATCGCCGTGCGCGGGGCCGCGCCGCCGTTCGACGGGTCGGCGTCGAGGATCGTCAGGTCCGCGCCCACGCCGCGCAGCGTGAGGTCGGTGCGGATCGTCAGGTCTCCCTCGAAGAAGGTCCCCGCGCCGAGCGCCACCGTATCGCCGGGCAAGGCCGCGTCGAGGGCGTACGCCACGGTGGCGCACGGACGTTCGGCGTCGAGGCAGTCGTTCCCCGCGTCGTCGCCCGTGACGGCCACGTGCCGCGTCTGCTGCGCCGCCGCCGTGAACGCCGCGCTCCCCATCACCATCCATACGATCAAGAACATCCAACCGCTGCGCTTCATGCCGAACCCTTTTTTCTTCCGTGAATAAAACCGAACCGTCCTTTTCCCCCGCCGCCGCGTGCGGCTCGCCCGATCCGGTATCACAAAGGCCGGGCGGACGATCTATCGAGACCCGGAACGATACGACGGGCGAGGAACCGGGTGGAAAACGGCCGGTTCGGCCTATCGACAACCACCGTGCCGTTTCCGCTCGGCAAGCCCGTCCCGTCTGCCCTCCCCGCTTCGATGCCCCTGCTGACGCCTTCCGAATACCGCCCTCCGTTCTGGCTCCGAAACGCGCACGTGCAGACGCTCTACGGCGGGCGGCTTCGCCGCGTGACGGGACCGGCGTACACCCGCGAGCGCATCGACACGCCGGACGCCGACTTTCTCGATCTCGACTGGGCGAAGGGCGGCGCGCAGCGCGTGGCCGTCCTCTCCCACGGCCTCGAAGGCAGCTCGGACCGCGTGTACGTGCGCGCCATGGCACGGGCGCTCCTCCGCGCCGGATGGGATGTGCTCGCGTGGAACTACCGGGGATGCAGCGGCGAGCCGAACCGCCTCCTCCGCGCCTACCACAGCGGCGAGACCGGCGACCTCGACCTCGTCGTCCGTCATGCGCTCGACCGGCACGGATATGCCGCCCTCGCGCTCGTCGGCTTCAGCCTCGGCGGCAACCTGACGCTCAAATACGTCGGCGAACGCGGCGAAGCTCTCGACCGGCGCATCCGAGGGGCCGTCGCCTTCTCCGCGCCGGTCGACCTCGCCGCCGGAGCCGTCGAGCTGGCGAAGCCCTCGCGTCGGGTGTACATGACCTATTTCCGCCGTTCGCTCCTCGCCAAAGCCCGCGAGAAAGCCGCGCGTTTCCCCGGCGCGTTCGACCTCGCCCGCCTCGAAGCCGCCCGCACGTTCTTCGCCTTCGACGACGCCTTCACCGCGCCCGTCCACGGCTTCCGCGACGCGGACGACTATTACCGGCAGTGCAGCGCGAACCGTTATCTCTCCGGCATCCGCATCCCCGCGCTCCTCGTCAACGCCGCCGACGACCCTTTCCTCGGGCCCGCCTGTTATCCTGCCGAGGCGGCGCGGGCGCACCCCTTCTTTCACCTCGAAGTGCCGGAGCGCGGCGGGCACGTCGGCTTCGTCCGTCCGAACGGAGACGGCACGCACTGGGCGGAGGCGAGGGCCGTGGCGTTCCTCGAAGCGGCGGCGGGGGCCTGACGCCAACGCCGGTCGATCCCTTGCGGGTCACGGGCGGCGTTTCGCGCAAAGACGCCCCGGCCGGTCTCCCGCCCCGGTCCGCGCTCTTGAGGGATGAGCGCGTGCGGAGAACCGGGATGAGGGCGCGCGCGACAGGGGGGAGGAGACGCTTTAGCGTGACGCCTTTTTCGATTGGCCAACCGTTGATCGCGCGCGCCTCTCGGCGGCCACGGACAGGATCCAGATCAGAGCCCACCCGGCCCCGACGAGTCGCCATCCATAGACGAGCAAGACCCCCACGTTGACGGCGTAAAGCGCGTGATAAAACCACACCGGAACCTCGGCGCCGGCGCGTTTGAACTGCGCCGTGACGCCCGCGCCGAAGACGCCGATGAGCTTCAAGAGCAGCATAAACGGTGTATATATCCAGACGACCCACTGCGCCCACACGGCCCCCGTCACGGCGGCGATGACGATGACGACGGTGACCGCGAGGTCGATGAGGACGTGTTTGAGCCAGCCCATGGGCTTTTCAGGGGTTCGGTTCGGAAAATGATTTCGGAACGGGTATCGGCCGGCATCGGGCGGGCTTTACCGGTTCGGGAGCCGGTGTGCCCGGGGCGGTATGCGACAGAATGAGAACAGGCATCGAGAAAAGCAAGAGCGGGTCTCCGGAAGTCGGTTCCTGCTTCCGGAACGGACGTTTCGAAGCGCCCGGTATTGTGAAACAATGGTTTGTATGGTTATGTTAGGAGCGAGCGTGCGGTCGCCACATCGCACCCAGAGGAAGGCGAAACCGGTCTGGTTGTGGTCCCGGCCCCTGCGGGGATCGTCCGGAGAGCAGATCTTTTTTCACGCGAGTCCATCGTTGACGTCGCCTCGCACACCCGAAGGGTTCGGCCCATTGGCTGTGAGGGTCGTCGTTGCCGTGGGTGATCAGACCGACGCATCATGAAGGCATCTCTGTCGCCGGAGCGGTGGGAACGGGTGCAGCGCCTCTTCCATGAGGTCGTTGACCTGGATCCGGAGGCGCGCGCGGCCCGGCTCGCCGAGGCTTCCGGTGAGGACTCGGCCCTTCGTGAAGAGGTGGAGCAGTTGCTGGAGGCGTACGTGCACGCGAGCGCGTTCCTCCGTGATCTCCGTCCGTTGCCGTCGTTGCCGCCGCAGGCTCCGGAGGCGTCCGGCTCGGGGCTGCGGACGGGCCAGCGCATCGCCCGGTACGAGGTGCGCGAACGGCTCGGAGGCGGCGGCATGGGCGAGGTCTATCGTGCCTATGACACGAAGCTCGGGCGCACCGTCGCGCTCAAGTTTCTGACCTCGTACATGAGCGGCGATGCGCAGGCCAAGACGCGTTTCCTGCACGAGGCGCACGCCGCCGCCGTGCTCGACCATCCCAACGTCGGCGCCATCCACGAGGTCGGCGAGGCGGACGGGCATCTGTACATCGCGATGACCCTCTACGAAGGGGAGACCCTTCGGGAGAAGATCGCGCGCGGGCCGTTGCCGCTCGACGAAGCGCTCGATTATGCCGTGCAGATCGCGCGCGGGCTGGCGGCGGCGCACGCGCACGGCATCGTGCACCGGGACGTCAAGCCGGCGAACATCATCGTGCGCGCCCCGGGCCCCACCGAGGCGGACGGCCTCGTGAAGATTGTCGACTTCGGGCTGGCCAAGGTGCAGGACGTCGCGCTGACGCGGACCGGCACGACGATGGGGACCGTCGCCTACATGAGCCCCGAACAGGCGCGCGGCGAGGTGGTCGATCACCGCACCGACATCTGGGCGCTCGGGGTGGTGCTCTACGAAATGTTCACGGGCGAGCGCCCGTTCAAGGGCGCGTACGATCAGGCGGTCATCTATGCGATTCTGAACGAAGACCCGCCTCCCATGCGTTCGGTGAACCCGGCCTTGCCGGAGGAACTGGAACACCTCGTGATGATGTGTCTGGAGAAGGATCGCGCGCACCGGTACACGGCTCTGGTCGATGTGCTGGCAGACCTGAGCGTGCTCCGGCAGGGCGCTTCGGAAGGGGATCGGAGCGCCTGGCCTTCGATAGGCGAGCGGCGTTCCGGCCTGCGCAGCGGCTCCCCGACGGCGACGCCTGCGACGCGCTCGGGGCGGCGGCTGCGTGGGGGGATCGGCGTGGCCGTGCTTCTGGCGGCGCTGGCGCTGGCGTCGCCCTGGCTCCGGCAGGCGATCCCGGGACTCGGCGGCCCGGCCATGCCCGCGCAACGCTTCCTGGCCGTGCTCCCGTTCGACAACGTCGGCGGCGATCCGGCCAACCAGGCCTTCATCGACGGGCTCGTCTATACCGTGACGAGCAAGCTCACCGAACTGGAGCAGTTTCAGGAGGCGCTCTCGGTCGTCCCCGCCCGCGACGTGCTGCAGGCGGGGATGCTGGGCACCGCGGCCGCCTCGGAGCGCTTCGGCGTCAACCTCGTCGTCTCCGGCAGCGTCCAGCGCTCGGAGCGCGGCGTGCGCATCACCCTCCAGCTGGTCGACCCGAAGGCGGAACGGGTGCTGGCGAGTCGCCAGCTCGACACGCCTCTGATGGACATCGCGGATCTCCAGGACGGCGTCGTGGTGACGCTGGCGGGCCTGCTGGAGGTAGAACTGAAGCCCGCCGCCGAGAGGGCGTTGATGGCCGGCCGGACCGCCTTTCCCGTGGCCTATGATTTTTATACACAGGCGCTCGGCTACCTGCAGCACTTCGAAGACGAGAGCAACCTCGACGCGGCCATCAGCCTGTTCGATCTGGCCGTCAGGGAGGACTCGGCGTATGCTCTGGCGTACGCCGGACTCGGGGAAGCCTTTCTCCGCAAATATCAGACGAAGAACGACCCGCCTCTGGTGGCGCTCGCCGTCCGGAACGGCGAACGAGCCGTGGCCCTCGACGATGAACTCGCGCCGGTCCACATCACGCTCGGCATGATTTATTATGAGACGGGGCGCTATGAGAAGGCGGAACTGGCGTATCTTCGCGCGCTCGCGCTGGAGCCGAACAACGCTGCGGCCTATCACGAACTCGGACAGGTATACGCCCGGCAGGACAAACGGGACAAGGCCGAGGAGAGCTATCGGAGGGCGATAGCCCTGAAGCCCTCATACTGGCTCTATCACAATTCGCTGGGGCAATTCTATCATCGCATGGGTCGCCATGCGGAGGCCATCCCCCGCTTCGAGGAGGTCATCGCGCTTCAGCCCGACAACCCGTGGGGCTACAACAACGTGGGGGTGCAATACAACCGCCTGGGGCGGCTGGACGAGGCCATCGCGTGGTACGAGCAGGCGACGCGGGTCAATCCGAAGGCTGCGCGCGCCACGAGCGTCGCCTACCTTAATCTGGCGGGCGTCTATTATTCGCAGGATCGCTTCGCCGAGGCGGCGCGCACGTACGAGCGCGCCGTCGCCTTGCGGGAGACCGATTATGCCGCGTGGCGCGATCTGGGCGACGCCGCTTACTGGTCCGCAGACGCCGAGGCGGCCCGCCGGGCCTGGCGGCGCGCGGCAACGCTGGCCCTCGAACGGCTGGAAGTCAACGCGCACGATGCCGAGACGCTCGGCTTCCTCGCCGCCGATTATGCGCGTCTCGGCGCGCGGGACTCCGCCCACGCCGTCATCGGCCGCCTGCTCGCCGTGCCGGATCTTCCCGCCGAAACGCTGCTCTCCATCGGGAAAGCCTACGAAATCATGGGCGAGCGCGCCCGCGCATGGCCGTACATCGAAGCGGCGCTCCGCGAAGGCTACAGCCCGGCGGTGCTGGCCTTCTCTGCCTGGCTCGACGACCTTCGACAGACCCCACGATACCAGCGGCTGGCGGAGCAGCATGCCTCCTCCCCCGGCCGGGAATAGACGTCACCCGGAAAACAGTCGCCATCCCTCACCCTCCATTTACCTTCTCGAACCTCGGGTCGCATCGCCGCATACGGCGGAGGCCCGGCAGACCGGAACGCATCATGATCCTGTTTCAAAGAAGATCCCTCCTCCTGCTGTTCTCACTCGTGCTCGTGGCGGCCTGTGCCCGGAGCGGCGAGCCCGACACGGCGGCTTCCCAGACGGCTCCTTCTCCCGAGCTCCAGGCGGTGGAGGACCCCTCGGCAGGCGCCTCGGAGGGGCCGGTGGTCGTCACCATTGCCGCCGACGGCTCCTTCTCGCCGGACCCCATCTCCCCCGACCCCGGACAGGTGGTCACTTTTCAGGCCGACGGGCAGGACGTGGTGCTCTGTGTGGACCCGGCATCGGTCTTCGGCGGGGAACGCTTTGAAATCCCGAACGGCGGCGCGGTGGACCTGACGGTGCAGCCGAGCGCGGTGCACGTCTCGTTCGCGTACGTCGCCATCATGGGCGACCTGGCTTCGGAGTGCCGGGGCGCGCGCGGCGGCGAGGGCAGCGGCACCACCGGCCCGTGAGCGGGAAAAGAACCGGAGATCACGGAGTGGTCCTTTGCGGGCCGCTCCGTCGTTTCTCCTTTTATGGGGAAGGCAATGAACATACGAAGGCTCTTTTTCCGGGCGCGCCGCGCCGTGGCCATGGGTTGTCTGGGGGCAGGCGTGCTCGCCTGCGGCGGAAGCGAAGGAACGCCCGCCGGCGAATCCGTCGGGGGATCCTCGTCCGTGGCGGCGACGGTGAGCGCACGCGCGACGGCGGGCCCATCGGGAGCCGCCCGGGGACGCCCGCCGGGAGAGGCTCCTACGGAGTGGGCCTTGCTCGTGGGCATCAACACGTATCCCAACCTCACCAGATTCTCTCAACTCGAAGGGGCCGTCAACGACGTGGAGCGGATGCGGGCGTTGCTCACCACGCGGTTCGATTTTCCGCCGGAGCACGTGACGGTGCTCCTCAACGAGGCGGCCACCCGCGCGCGCATCCTGGCTGAGCTCGACCGGCTGGCGAGCGTCGCGCAGCCGGGCGACATCGTCGTGTTCCATTACAGCGGCCACGGCTCCCGCCTCGACGATCAGAACGGGGATGAGCTCGACGGCATCGACGAGACCATCGTGCCGGTGGACAGCGACCGCGCCGGCGCGCGCGACATCCGCGACGACGAGATCAACGAGCGTCTGGGCAAACTTCCGCCGGGCGCGTTCGTGACGCTCATTCTCGACAGCTGCTATTCCGGCACGGCCTCCCGCGACCTCGAAGGCGGTCGTTCCCGCCGCGTCGTGCGCGACAGCCTGCTCCACCCGACGCCGCCGAGCAGATCGCGGGGGACGCCCGCCGCCGACGGCCTCGCCGCCCCCGGCATGAACTACGTCCTCCTCTCCGGCGCGCGCGCCGATCAGCAGTCGAAGGAGTTCAAAAAAGACGGGAAGGCCTTCGGGGCGATGACCTATTTTCTCACCGAAACGCTCAACGAAGCCGACTCCTCGATGACCTACACCGATCTGCGCGACGTCGTGCAGGGACGTGTGAACACGGTCTTCGCCAACCAGCAGCCCCAGCTCGAAGGCACCTCGTCCGATCATTACGTTTTCAGCCGTGAGGCGCGACTGGCCGAGCCGTACGTGCGGGCCGCTCCGGGCGAGGGCGGGCGCGTCGTGCTGAAGGCGGGGCAGGTCCATGGCATGACGGCGGGCTCCGTCTTCGAGGTCTACGCGCCGGGCGTGAAGCGCTTCTCGGAGCCGAACCGCGCGCTGGCGCGGGTGCGGGTGACGCACGTGGGGCCGTTTACGTCGGAGGCCGAGGTGCGCTCGGGTGGGCCGGTGCCGGAGGCGGCGCGGGCGGTCGAACGGGCGCACGTCTATCCCGATCTCCGGATGAAACTCCGGTACGAAGGCCTCGCCGCCTCGCCGCTCCTGAAGGCGCTCAAGGACTCGCTCGACGGCTTGAGCCACATCGAAGCCGTGCCGGAAGGCAGTGAGGATTTCGACCTGCGTCTGTATGAGCGCGACGGAAACGTGCATCTCCGGCAGAACGAGATCGTCTTTTCCGAACCGGTCCCGGTCGATGAGCCGGAAGCCCTGGAACATCTTGTGAAACAGGTGGGGCAATGGGCGAAATGGTTCAACGTGCTCGCGCTCGACGATGCCGCGCCGGAAGAACGGGTGGCGCTTCACCTGCGCATCGAGAACCCGGACGCCGACGCGGACCTGCCCCGGAACGAGGCCGTCGAAGGAGCCGATCTGTGGTATGCGTTCGAGAACCGGTCCGATGAGGACCTCTTCATCACGGGGATCGCCCTCTTCTCGACGGGAGCCATACAGCCGTTCTATCCGTGGCCGCCGGGCGCGGGCGAGCGGCTCAAGGCCGGAACGAGAAGCCGGGAGATCCGCATCTCGAACCTCCAGATACCGGGCCGGACGCGCCCCTACACGAAGGACATCATCAAGGTCTTCGCGACTACGACCCCCATCGACCTGAGCAGTCTCATGCAGGGCGGCATCCGGGGCGGCGCGGACGATCCGCTCGCGCAGTTGATCTTGCAGGCAACCGGAGGCGCCACCCGCGACTTCACGCCGCAGGAGGCGGGCGCGTGGTACACCACCCAGCAGGCGTACGTCGTCCACCGAAAATGAGCGGGACGGGCCGGTATGCCGGAACCGGTCGATACACGTACGAAAGGATCGCGTCGTCATTCATCAAAGCAAAGGTACGAGCCATGTTCTCTCTCTCGATTCGACGACGCGCGGCGACCCGGGCGCTCGGCCTGTTCCTCGTGTGTGCGGCGCTGTGGGCCCCCTCCGTTTTCGCGCAGGTGCGCTCGATCTCCAGCGAGACCCCCGTCACGATCACCTTCTTAAACGCCACCGAGACCCCGGTGGAGGTCTAC
The DNA here is from genome assembly GCF_056451265.1 of Rhodocaloribacter sp. Lineage (NCBI taxonomy): Bacteria > Pseudomonadati > Rhodothermota > Rhodothermia > Rhodothermales > Rhodothermaceae > Rhodocaloribacter > Rhodocaloribacter sp. Next base: position 31,046 of record NZ_JBWOPL010000026.1, read on the forward strand.
TGGATCGACTTCGAGGGGCAGGAGCAGCATTACGGCGCGCTCGAACCCGGGATCACCTGGGAGCAGGGCACCTATGAAACGCACGCCTGGCGCTTCAAGAAAGCCGGGCGCGTGCTCGGGGTCTATGTGGCAAACGCCGACGCTCGGCAATATTACACCGTCTATGACGCCGGGCAAAAACCGCTCGGTCCCGCCGACTTTTCGCCCGACCGTGAGGAGCCGGGCCTCCAGGTCTTCAAAGACGGCTTTTCGCTTCCGTATCGCCCGATCACCGTCTGGAGCGCCGAGGAGGTCTACGATCTCAACAGCTCGAATACTTTTTTGCTCAGCTTCGACGCGCTTCTGGAGACGGCGGGGCAGGAACTGATCCTCGCGTTCTCACACAACCGGGTTCCGTGGGGTGCGCCGGGGCCGGACGCGCTCACCATCCGCGTTTCGCCGAGCGATCAGGATTTCTGGTTCCGAACCGGCTTTTACGGGAATTGGCTCGACACGGAGCTTTATTACGAGCCGTCGGAGCAAATCGTGCAAGCGGGGCAAACGCAACGGTATACCGTCGCGCTGACCGATGCCGCCGTCACGGTGGCGGTGGATGGGCGGGTGATGGTGCGCGCCTCGCTCGAAGGCGCCGCTTTCGAGCGCAAGGGGCATGTGGGCTTCGTCGTCTTCGGAAACGACGAGCTCGAACACACGCGGATCGCCTATCGGAACGTGTCCGTCAGTCGCCCTCCCACGCCGGCGCCGGCTGGCGGCCTTGCGGGTGAGGCCGGCGCAAACCGGGACTTCGGCACGCCTGCGAACACGGAGACGTCCGAGGCTTCGGAGGCGGGCCGCTATTTTGCGCTCGTCATCGCCGTCGAAAAGTATTCCGGAGCGACCATCGAGGACCTGACGTTTCCCGTGCAGGATGCCCAAAACGTCATCCGGACGCTGACGGAGAACTATACCTTCGATCCGCAGAACGTGATCTTCCTCCGCGATCCCTCGAAGGCGGAGATCACCAATGCGCTGGATCGGCTGGTGGATCAGGTCAAGCCGGAGGACAACCTGCTGGTCTTCTATGCCGGGCACGGGTACTGGGACGAGCGGATGAAGCAGGGCTTCTGGCTGCCGGCGGACGCCGAAAAGGGCTTTCGGGCGAACTGGCTCTCGAACGGCACCATCCGCGATTACATCAACGGCATTCAGACCCGGCACACCCTGCTCATCTCCGATGCGTGCTTCAGCGGCGGGATCTTCAAAACACGGCAAGCCTTCACCGGCGCCGACCGGGCCATCGAGGAACTGTTCCGGATTCCCAGCCGCAAGGCGATGACGAGCGGAACGCTGAACGTGGTGCCGGACAAAAGTGTGTTCGTGCGCTATCTGATCAAGACCTTACGGGAGAACCGCGCGCCTTTCCTGACGGCGCGGCGCCTCTTCGACACCCTCCGCGAGCCGGTGATCAACAACAGCCCGCTCTCTCAGGTCCCGCAGTTCGGCGTCGTGCACAACACGGGCGACGAGGGCGGGGAGTTCATCTTCGTGCACCGACGGTAAGCGGCGGTGCGGCGCTTACGCGAGCTTCTTCGTATAGCCTTCTTCGGCCATGCGTTGCATGCCTCCCGCCAGGTTGAAGACCTGCCGGAAGCCCATCTGCTGGGCAAGGCGTGCGGCCCGAGTAGAGCGTCCCCCGGAGCGGCATACGAACAGATAGGCGTCCTCTCGGGGCAAAGACTCCAGGCGCGCGGGCAAGTCCTCGCCGATGGGATGGCACAGCGCGTTGGGCAAAGGCGCATACTCCTGCGCGTGCTCTTCGGGGGTGCGCACGTCGATGATGGTGAAAGAGTCGAGTTGATGGATCACGTCTCCGGGGGAAAGGTCAACGACGTGAACGCCGGTGATGAGGCCGATGAGATCGGACGTAATGCGCCCCCCTTCCTCGCTGCGTCGGCGTACGGAACGGGTAAGCCGGGCCGTATCCTCGTGTTGCCCCATCGATGAAGTGACGAGGGTTTGAAGTTGAGAGGAGATGCCCGCGATTCCGTTCGACAATTCGTTGAAGGCAGAAGAAGCCGCCTGTGAGACTTCCTGGTTTTGGCTGAGGTGCTCCCGTGTTTCTTTGGCGATTTGCTGCATGGTCGTCAGCCCGTGCGCAACGCTCTCGCTGATATCCAGAGCAGCCTGCCCGCTTTGCCGCGCCAGATCCGCCACCGCCTCGGCCACCACGCCGAAGGCGCGTCCCTCCAGACCTGCCCGCATGGCCTCAATCGTGGCATTGATGGAGACGATGTTCGATTTTCGGGCAATGTCGTGGATGACGCCGGATTTCTCCCGGATCTCCTGCAAGATGGTCACGGCCTGATGTAGACTGTCGTTGATCCCATGAAGGGTCTCGACCGACTCTGAGAGCCGGTGAATGTTTGCGGCGCCTTTCGCCGAGATGCTCAATGCTTGTTCCGTCAGCACAAAGGCATCTTTCAGCATCGAAAGATTTTCCGAAACGGTCTCGTTGAGCGTGCGAAGCTGGCGCGCCGTTTCGTCGAGCATCTCCGCCTGTGCGTGAGAAGAGGTGATCAGAGATTCGCGGATGCGTGTCAATAATTGATCGTGCGAATCCCGGTGTGGGGCATGCGCACGATCGGAAGCTAAACCATGCATACGTCAGAACTACAAAGGTCAAAATTTTAATTTTTTGAGGCTTATCTGCATAGGATTAATCGACCAGGCTCCGGATGTCTTAACCGGCTTTTCAAAACTCGAGGCAGATGGGAGAGCCGGGACAGAATAAAAAAAGTCCTTGCAAACAACGTTTGCAAGGACTACATGTGGGCCCGACGGGATTCGAACCTGTGACCTCTCGCGTGTGAGGCGAGCGCTCTAAACCGCTGAGCTACGGGCCCTCGTCATAGGAAGAAAGCGGGCGGAACGATACGGCAGGCGGCGGCGAAAGTCAAGGCGCTCCATTGCTTCTTTGCATAATGGACATGGCCTGTGCGGTATCGGGATGGTCGGGGTAGTTCATGAAGCCGCCGGGCCGGGCGTAAGCCGGGAGCGGCGTCGCCGGGCCGGAAAGGGCCAGGCGAACCTGAGCATCTCGGGCCCACCACAAAGGCGTCATCGTGCGGGGACGGGCCGCAAGCGTGGTGTTGTGTGCCGGAAAGAGGGTGGCTTCGGCGGTATTCCGGGGGTGGGGGGCTTCGGAGAGGAGGGTGGCTCCGGCCAGCATGCCGACGATGAGCATGACGATCATGGCGGAGGCCCACGTCGCATAAACGCCGAGGCGTTCGGCCATGCGGGGCAGCGCCGGGTGGTGGGCGCTGCCCATCTCGCAGGCGAGGCGGCTGCGCAGGCGGCTCTGGAAGCCGAGAGGCGCGCGGCACGCCCCATAGCGACAAAGCATCTGCCGCGCCCGGGACAGGCGTTGAACGTGCTCCCAGAGTTGCGCGTTGGCGCGGAGGTACTCTTCGAACGCCATTCGGGCGGCGGGGTCCATCGTGCCGTCTACGTACTCACAGAGGAACTCGTCCAGCCAGGCGTATGCTCCGTCCTCTTTTTCGGCGTGGTATCTTTGAGACATAGGCAAGATGATTACGATTCATCACGCAGGCGCATCCTTTCCCACATATGCCCGGAGGCATTCCAGGATCCCGGGAAAAACAAAAAAAGGCCGGCAGCGTCTGGGCCGCCGGCCTTGGGAAGGCTGGAGTCAGGTTGACAAAAGGTGTTATTCTTCCGCAGGCGCGTAGATGTCCTTGAGCAGGGCCTGGAGCTTGGTGCGGCCCCGGTTGATGCGGCTCTTGACCGTGCCCATGGGCAGGCCCGTGATTTCCGCAATCTCCTCATAGGCCAGTTGCTGCACGTCGCGCAGGACGACGACCTCGCGGAACTCCTCCGGAATCTGCTTGAGCGCTTCCTGGATGTAGTGATCCTGGATGGTGCTCTCGGTGTGCTTGTCCGGCGCAAAGGTTTCGTCGGGAATTTCGACCTCGTACTCCTCATCGTCGCGGTTCACCGACTGCAGGGAGTAAAGACGGCGCCGTTTGCGCTTGCGATACTCCGAGCGGGCCAGGTTGCCGGCGATGGTATAGAGCCAGGTCGAGTACTTCGCGATGCGGCGATACGAGTGACGGTTGCGATAGACCCGCAGGAACGTTTCCTGCAGCAGATCCTCGCATTCCTTCATATCCCCGAGGAAGCGATAAATATAGTTCGTCAGCGGATCCTTGTACCGGCTCACGAGAATGTCGAAGGCTTCGACGGTGCCCGCCTGAAACTGCGACATCAGATCTTCGTCGCTCATCTGGGCAAGGGTCTCGTAGTGCCGGTTATTCGGATTGCTCTGCCCCGTCTGGCCCGTCGCCGAGCTTTTCAGGGTGAGCGTCTTTTTGCCGATCTTCTTGGGCTTGAGTGTATTCGTCATATGTCTTCCTGCTTTCCAGGTAAAGAGTGCAGGCACCCTTTCTTATTCCGGTTCATCGTGTCAGCCGGGGGCGTCTGTGTCGGATCCGGTCCGGCGGACGAGCCGCCGCATCATCAGATCAAGCACCAGACGCTCGTTTCGGCTGCCTCCTCCCTTGAGTTCGTAGTCCGCCGCCAGGAGGGTGGCAAAGGCCCGTTCAAGCGCGCCCGGGCCGTAGCGCTTTAGACTGAAAAGGTACTCTTTTATAAAGTAAGGAGAAACCCCGATACGCGCGGCCATCGCCTTGTCGCTCATGCCGCGGGTCTGGCATACTGTCAGTTTCCACAGTTTCGTGAAGTAGGCTGTCAGTACGGAAACGATCATGAGACCTTCTCCTCTACTGTTAGAAGCTTGTCGCAACAATCGTTCCGTTATGCGCATGGCGTCGGGGTAGCGCCCTTCGCCGATGGCGCGCTGGAGCTCGAACACGTTGTGCTCCCGTGTCTGCCCCGTTGCGGCGATCACGTCTTCGCCGGTGAGGGTCTCGCGACCTCCGGCGAACGTGATCAATTTCTCGATCTCGCTGTCGGCTGCGCGCAGGTCCGCGCCCACGTATTCGGCCAGCATCTGTGCGGCGCGCGGCTCGATGCGATGCCCCTTGGCGCGCACCTGCCGGTCGATCCACCCGGGCATCTGTTTCTCGTAGAGCGGCTTGAACTCGGCCCAGGCCGCATGCGCCCGAAGCGCCCGGTACGGGTGCGCCGAGAGGTTCGGCTTGCCGCCGCAGACGAGGAGGACCACCGCCGAAGGGTTGGGGTGCTCGGCATAGGCTTTGAAACGGCGGTTGTCCTTGAGCTTCTCGAAGTCGCGGATGACCACCACCCGGCGCTCGGCCATCATCGGGAAACCGGCGCACAACGACAGCGCGGAGGCGGCGTCGGTTTCGGCGCCGTAAACGAGGTCGAAGTTGAAGTCGCGCTCATGAGGGGCCAGCGCATGCTCGATCAGAAGCTTCTGCAACGTGTCGATCAGAAACCGCTCTTCTCCATAGAGGAAGTAGAGCGGTTTGAAGTTGCGGTGCCGGAAAGCAGTCTCCAGAGCTTCGTATGTCAGACCGGCTTGCGCCATAGCGAGCGTATCGTCGAAACGGAAAGTTCTTTTAAGTTAAGGCATCCGGGCGTCATTCCTATGTCACGACCGTTGCTTTTTTGTCCAAAGACGGTTGGAGCCGGATCCCGAGGATCGGTCCCGCCCCACACTAACGTTAACGATGCGCGCGCCTTTTTCGTATGGAAAAATGGAAAAGAACAGTGCCTGCGTTCTTTTCGCCGCCTTTCCCGTGCGTCGGGAGCGGGCGGCGGAAGTTACGGAGGCGAATCACTTCGGCAGATCGCTCGCGCGCGCCGTCAGGTGACTCTCATGCAGCCGGTAGCCGATGGCGCGAAGGCTGTCGGCGTCGTGTTGAATGACGGCGTGCACGTACGTGTACACGTCCTGCGGCACGCCGCCGACGCTTCCCGTGCGCGCCCACTGTTCCGGCGTCAGGGTGCGGAGAAACGCCGTCAGCGCCGCGCGCGCGGCCTGCACACGTTCGAGGAGCGCGCCGATCTCGGCCTCGTTCCAGGCTTCGGACGTCATCAGCGCCTGCCGGTCCGGAGCCTCGAGCGCCGGCGTGTCTTCCGCTATGATCCGCCGCAGTTGAGGCAGGTGCACCGAGGCGTCGGCGGCGGCCAGCGCGCCGTACTGCTCCTTGATGGACCATTCCCCTTCGTACGGGCGTCCTTCGAGCGCCCAGTCCGGGATCCGAGAGAGGAGGGCCTTCTGCGCCTCCAACTCATCGATCAGGTAGGCAAGCTGATCGAGTTGCGCCGCGCGCAACGTGTCTCGATCCGTTCCCATAGGCTTTTCGTCCGGGCGTGGACCCTCAGGCGGAAGGAGCGGCGGTCTCCGCTTCGAGCGCTTCCACGTCGTGCGCGGCAAGCCATTTCAAAAAACTGCGGTTCCGGAGGCTGTGCGTGTTGTTGACGGGCTGGAACTCCCAGTGCTGCCCGGGTTGCCGGTTGCGCTGCGCCTCCAGATAATCCAGCCGGTCCCGGAGGCGTTCGGCGGGCATCAACAGGCGTTCCAGCCCGAAGATGGCCTCGTCGCGACTCTGGAACGTCAGGTCGTATTCCTTCGACATGACGATGGCTTCCTCCGGGCACACCTCCTCGCAAAAACCGCAGTAGATGCACCGGAGCATATTGATCTCGAACCACTCCGGCTCGCGCTCCTTCGGCCCGTCGATCTCGTGCGACTGCATGGAGATGGCCATCGGGGGACAGGCGCGGGCGCACAGGTTGCACGAGACGCACCGCGGGCGCCCGTCCTCTTCCACCAGCACCGGACGCCCCCGGTAGTTGTCCGGTGGATACCACTGCTCTTCCGGATACTGAAACGTGTACATCGGCTCTTTCGTCATCTTGCGAAACGAATAGCCGAGTCCCTTCAAGGCTTCCGGGAGGTAGATCCGCTCCCAGAAGTTGAACTTCCGCTCGTTGGGTTTGCCGGTGTTGGCGGGAATTCCGGGCATATGCGCGATTCGGTTGAATGACTCAAGCAGACCTCAAGATAATGCTTTTCCGGCGTCCATGGGCGACGGCGGATGATAAGACCTGTTGAAAAATGTGGTATTTTCAAAAATTCTTGAAAACGGGAAGAAGTCCGTTTTGTGCCGGAAAAAAGAGACGGGATCGGTGGGGTCGTCTCGCGTCGTCCCGGAAAGGAGACGCGGGTGTCAACCTTCGTTGGCAGGATTATTTGCGTTTGAAAACGATGGTTAACGGGACGCCGGTGAAGCCGAATGCGGCGCGGAGCTGGTTTTCGAGATAGCGCCGGTAGGGCTCCCGGATGCCCTGGGGATAGTTGCAGAAGAAGCTGAACACCGGCGGATCGACGCGGACCTGGGTGGCATATTTGATCTTGACGTACTGGTTGCGATACGTCGGCGGGTGGTGGCGGGCGATGGCGGTCTGGATCACCTCGTTGAGCTCGCTCGTGGGGATGCGCCGCTTGCGCTCCTGCGCCACTGCGAGGACCGTGTCGAGCAGTTTGAAGATGCGCTGTTTGGTGACGGCCGAGATGGTGATGACGGGGACGTAGTCGAGCGTTTTGAGCCGCTCGTGCACCAGCTTCTCGAACTGCCGCGCCGTGTGCGTGTCCTTCTCGATGAGATCCCATTTGTTGATGGCGACGACGAGGCCTTTCTTCATCTGTTCGGCCTCCCGCAGCACGCGGATGTCCTGGGCCTCGAGGCCCTGTGTGGCGTCGAGCAGGAGCACGGCGACGTCGCAGCTCTGGATGGCGCGTTCGGTGCGGAGGTGCGCGTAAAACTCGACGTTCTCCCGGATGCGCTTGCGCTTGCGCAACCCCGCCGTATCGACGAGGACGATCTCTTCCCCCTGATATTTAAAGGCGGCGTCGACGGCATCGCGCGTGGTGCCGCCGATCTCGGTGACGATGGACCGGTCGCGCCCGAGCAGCGCGTTCGTCAGCGACGACTTGCCGACGTTGGGCCGCCCGATGAGCGCGATGCGGACGCGGTCGTCGTCTTCCTCGACCTTTTCCTCCGGCGGAAGGGCCGTCACGACGGCGTCGAGCAGGTCGCCGGTGCCGGAGCCGTTGATGGAGCTGACGGGGTAGACCTCGCCGAGGCCGAGTTGGTAGAAGGCGGCGGCTTCCCAGCGCCTCCGGTCGTTGTCGGCCTTGTTGGCGAGCACGAGGACGGGCTTGTCGGATTTGCGGAGGAGCGCGGCCATCTCCTCATCGAGGTCGGTGACGCCCGTGGTCACGTCGACGACGAAGAGGATGAGGTCGGCTTCTTCGAGGGCGATGTGAACCTGCTCGCGGATGGCCGCCTCGAAACGGTCCGCCGAGCGCGACACGAAGCCGCCGGTGTCGACCACCTCGAAGGTGCGGCCGTTCCACACGGCTTCTCCGTACACGCGGTCGCGCGTCACGCCGGGTTCGTCGTGCACGATGGCGTGGCGGGACTCGGTGAGCCGGTTGAAGAAGGTGGATTTGCCGACGTTGGGCCGGCCTACGATAGCGACAAGCGACATACCGGAGGAGTTTGCGTTCGTCGCACGGCGTCGCCGTACGTGCGTCCGAGGATGGGCGTCAAAAATGCCCGACCGAACCACGCAGAGGTCGGGTCAGGCACGCGAACGGGCGAATTTCGCCCGCCCTTCGTTCACGCCGGCGCGCGCGCATTTGATCCGCACACAGGCGCAAATGCATCCAATATTCCCCGTCAGAGCCGTTCTTTGTGCTCGATGTACAGCGCGCGGAAGAGCATGTAGGCGGTTTCGGCGGTCTCGGTGGTGAACCAGTAGTTGACGCCCGCGCCGACGGCCGCGCCTGCGATGGGGATGGTCTGCGCGAGCTTGCGCCCGAGGAGGTTCTTGGCGATCTCGCGGGGGAACTGCCGGGTCTGGTCGCGGAAAGTGCCGCTGACCCGGCCCTTGTACGCCAGTTCGTTCGCCACGGCGGCAGCGGCGACGCTCACCTCGCGGAGGGCGGCGTTTTTGGCTTCCTTCCCGCCCGAGGCGGCGACGTTGAAGATGGAGAGCACGAGCGGTCGGTATTCGGGGCCGTGCATCGGAAAGCCGTAGATCGCGCCGATCTGCTGGATGAGCCGGAGGTTGATGGTGAAGAGCAACGGAATGTCGGCGGCAATGAAAGCGATGCCGCCCAGCCCCGCGCCGCCGCCCTCGACGGCGGCCATGACGGCGTGTTGCGAGAAGAGGCCGCGCGCCAGCGGGTCGAGCGTTTCGAGCGCGGCCTCTCGCAGGTCTTCGATGCGCTCGACGTCGAGACCCTCCATACGCGCCTTCTCGAGCAAGCCGGCGGCGTCATAGGTCCACGTGGAGGCATCGTTGAGCATCGAAAGGAGCTGCTCGACGGCGGCGCCGGCCTGATCTTCGAGGTCCGGGGAGACGATCTGCCGCACGACCCAGTCCACGGGCTGCATGGCCCAGTTGACGGCCTGCATCACGAAGGACGAGTCCCGGTGCTGCCAGTTTTCGATTTCGCGTTGAACGTCGCGTTCGTAGGGGGTAAGGCGCATGGTAATCCGTGTCGGGGCGCGGGCTTCGCCGGATGCGCCGCAAACCCGGGGCACGAGAGGTGCGAAACGCCGTCGCCTAATGCATGAGCTGGTATTTCTTGAGCAGCCGGTACATGGTGGCCCGGCCAATGCCGAGCTCGACCGCCGCGCGGTCCACGTTGCCCTCGCAGAGGCGATACGCCCGCTCGACGGCTTGCTGCTTCAATTCTTCGAGCGAGACGATGTCGGCGCTGTCGTTCCCGAGGACGATCCCGGAAACGGCATGCCGGGTCTCGCCGTCGCCACCGTGTGTACTATCGGGAGCGGGTCGAGGTTGCGCCGGCGCAAAGCTGCGCTCGGCCGCTTCGGCAAGGGTCATCCGCTCACTCCACGGAGAGATGACGTTGCCGCTGTTGAGCATCAGGTCGGCAGCGCTGAGGTCGTCGCCGTCGGAGAGAAGGATCGCGCGCTCGACGGCGCTTTTGAGCTCGCGCACGTTGCCCGGCCACGAATGGTCGAGCAGGGCCCGGCGCGCTTCCGGCGAGAGCCGCTTGCCCTTGAACTCGGGATGCGCCTTGGCATATTCCCGGAGGAAATAGTTTGCCAGAAGGAGAATGTCTTGCCCCCGCGTGCGCAACGGCGGCAACGGAATGGGGAACTGGAAAAGCCGGTAATACAGGTCCTCGCGGAACTTGCCGTCGCGGATCATCTGCACGATGTCCCGGTTGGTGGCCGAGATGACGCGGGCGTCGAAGTCGATGGTCTCGTTGCCGCCCACGCGCTGAAGCTCACCCTCCTGAAGCGCCCGGAGCAGCTTGGCCTGCAGGTCGAGGTCGAGCTCGCCAATCTCGTCGAGGAAGATGGTGCCGCCGTGCGCGCGCTCGAACTTGCCGATCTTTCGGGCATGCGCGCCGGTGAACGAGCCCTTCTCGTGCCCGAAGAACTCACTCTCCATCAACTCGCGCGGGATGGCCGCGCAGTTGACCACCACGAAGGGCCCTTTCTTGCGGGACGAGCCGTAGTGAATGGCTCTGGCGACGAGCTCCTTGCCGGTGCCGCTCTCGCCCTGAATGGCCACGGTGATGTCGCCCCGGAGCGTCTTCTCGATCAGCTTGTAGACCCTCCGCATCGGCGCGCTCTCCCCGATCATGCCGCCCATGCCGTATCGCCGCGTAACCTCGCTGCGGAGCGTGTCGAGCTCCCGCTTCATCGAAACCTTTTCGAGCACGTTGCGCACCACCTGGTCGAGCTTGACGAGGTCGTCCTGCCCTTTGGTGATGTAGTCGTACGCGCCGAGCTTCATCGCCTCCACCGCCGTGTCGATCACCCCCTGCGCGGAGACCATGACCACGTGCACGTCCGGATGCTGTGCCCGGACGCGGCGCAACACCTCGATGCCGTCGAGCCCCGGCATCATGATGTCGAGGAGCATGAGGTCGGGCCGGTCTCCGGGGAGATGCCGGAGCACTTCCTCGCCGCTGTCGAAGACCTTGACCGAATAGTCGGGGTTTTTATCCAGCCGATAGCTCAACATGCGGGCGTAGTGCCGGTCGTCATCGACGACGAAGATCCGGTGTTTCATGAGGCTCCGTTCGGGTTTTTAGGGGGGGAGAGGGGCGCGCCTGCGAAAGCGCCGCGGAATCAGCGAGGACGTCGCCGGTATAGTCGTCTCAGAATGGGATCGACCGTAAACGGGGATTCTTAAGGCGGGGAAGGGCAGCCGGGCGAGGCGCGCGAAGGCGGCAACGTTGACCTTCACGGCGTTTCTCGTGATATTAATGGGGACGGCTCTGCGGAAAAATCCCACCGATCCACGGAAGACGATGAACACACGGCCCTTCGGCGGCGGGCGCGCCCCGCTCCGATCCTCACGATGGATGCCCCTCGTTCTTGCGGCCATGCTCGCGGCAGGTTGTGCAGGCGGAAGCGCCGACCCCGCCGAAGAGGCGGCTTTTCGCGCGGACCTCGCCGCCTTCCGGGAGGCTCGCCTCGACGACCTCACACAGCCCGATGGATGGCTCACGCTCGTGGGCTTGCACTGGCTCCACGAGGGCGCGAACTCCTTCGGAAGCGATCCCTCGAACGACGTCGTCTTTCCCGAGAAGGCGCCCGCGCACCTCGGCGTCTTTTTCGTGGCCGACACCACCGTGCGCGTGCGCATCGCGCCGGGCGTGGAGGCGCTTCACGACGGCGCGCCCGTGACGGAGACCGCCCTCGCCACCGACGCCGAGCCGGAGCCGACCGTCCTCACGCACGGCACGCTCTCATGGCACGTCATCCGCCGGGGCGACCGCCTCGGCATCCGCGTCAAGGACCGCGAGAGTCCCACGCGCACCGCCTTCCACGGCATCGAGACCTTCCCCCCCGACCGCGCGTGGCGCGTGCCGGGGCGCTTCGAAGCATACGACCCGCCGAAGCTCATCCCCATTGCCGACGTGACGGGGCGCATCTTCGACGAACCCTCGCCCGGCGCGCTCGTCTTCGAGAAAGACGGCCGCACGCGCCGCCTCGACGTCATCCGCGACGGCGACGAGCCGAAATACTTCGTCCTCTTCGCCGACGAGACGAACGGGCGAGAGACCTACGGAGGCGGGCGCTATCTGAAGGTGGACGAACCCGCTCCCGGCGACGACCGCGTGGTGATCGATTTCAACCGGGCGTACAACCCGCCGTGCGCCTTCACGCCGTATGCCACGTGCCCGCTCCCCCCGCGCGAGAACCATCTCGCGCTCCGCGTCGAAGCCGGAGAGAAGGCGTACGCGAAGCATTGATGCGTTGAACGTTGGGGCGTTTGAACGTTCAAAGGCGCGAACGCCCGCGTCACATCGAGATGGAGCCTTTGCGGAAGTCGGTGCGGCCGATGAGGGCGTTGACGAGCACGGGGCGTCCGGCGGCGGCCGCCGTGCGCGCGTCGGCGAGGGTGGCGGCGATGGCGTCCTCGCGGTCGAGGCGGTAGCCCTGCGCGCCGAAGCCCGCCGCGACGCGGTGGTAGTCGGTGGGCGCGAGCACCGTGCCCACGTCGTCCTTGAGCACCTCCACCTGTTCGCGAGCGATCTGGCTCCACCCGGCGTCGTTGCCCACGAGCGCGAGCACGGGCAGGTCGTGGCGGACGAACGTGTCGAACTCGGCGAGGCTGTAGCCGAGCGCGCCGTCGCCGAAGAGGACCCACACTTCGGCGTCCGGGCGGCAGAGCTTTGCGCCGAGGGCGAAGCCCGCGCCGACGCCGAGCGTGCCGAAGGCGCCGGGGTCGAGCCACGTGAGCGGACCGGGCGGGCGGGTGATGTACGAGGCCGTCGCCACGAAGTCGCCGCCGTCGCCGATGAGGAGGGCGCGCTCGTCGAGGGTGTCTTCGAGCGTCATGCACAGGCGGAGCGGGTTGATGCGCCCGGTCGGATGGGCGGCCTGCTCGCGGATCTCGGCGTCGCGGGCGTCGTCGCGGGCGCGGAGGGCCTCGCGCCACACGCGCCACCGGTCGGCCTCGGGAAAATGTGCGGCGAGGCGACGGAGGAAAAGGCCGGGATCGCCGAGGACGCCGAGGTTCGGGCGGCGGTTCTTGTTGAGGTCGGTGCGGCTCCGGTTGGCCGAGGCGAGGAAAGCGCTCCGGCGAATGTGGTTGCCGTAGTCGAGGCGGAAGTCGCACGGCGCCCCCGCGAGGAGGACGAAGTCGGCCTCTTTGAGGGCCATACGGCGTTTGTGGCGCATGTGGAGGGGGTGGCGTTTGCCGAGGAGCCCGCGCGCCATGCCGGAGAGATAGACCGGCGCGCCGATCCGTTCGAGCGCCGCCGCCACGGCCTTCACCTCGGGGACGTCGAGCGTGGCCTGGCTGCCGACGATGAGCACGGGACGCTCGGCCTTCCGGAGCGCCGCCGCGACCTTCGCGACCTTGCCCTCGTCCGGCGCGGGCGGCGTCACGACCACGGGCGCGGGCGGCGGCGTCTTCTCACTGCCGGCAAAGAGCCGGTCGGCGTGCCATTTCAGGTAGGCGTTGAGCGCCTTCCCCGAGAGCGAGCCGCTGCTCTTCGAGGCGCCGTACCACCCGCGCACGAGCGCCTCGTCATAGAGCAGGTCCACCGGGCACTCGACGAACACCGGGCCGGGCACGCCCTCCTGTGCCTTGCGGAAAGCCGTCTCCACGGCGGGCGCGAGGTCCCGCACCCGCGTCACCGCCTTCGACCATTTCACGATGGAGGTGAAGAGGGCCATCTGGTCGATGTCCTGAAGCGCGCCCCGTCCCTTGAGGGCCGTCGGGGCGGCCCCGCCGAGGAGCACCACCGGCGATTGCGCCATCTGCGCGTTCTTCACCGCCGTGATGGTGTTCGTCACGCCCGGCCCGGCGGTGACGGCGGCCACGCCGGGGGCGCCGGTGAGGCGAGCCACGGCGTCGGCGGCGAAGACGGCCGTCGCCTCGTGCCGCGTGTCCACGACGCGGATGCCGCGCGCCCTGGCCGCCACGAGGATGGGGGAGATGTGGCCGCCGCACAGGGTGAAAAGGAACGGCACGCCCTGCGCCTTGAGCACTTCCGCAATACGGTCGCCGCCGTGCATGATCGTCTCCGGGATTTGTGAGGGGAACATTCGCCCGGTCAAGATACGCCGCGCGCGCTTCGGATGGGACCGCCCACGCGGGCGAAATGGCCCGTCAGAACGTGAGCCGCACGCCGAGCGTCGAGGAATGCTTGCCGAAGGACATCACGGGGGCGACGCGCACCCGGCGCTGCCTCCGGGCGAAAGCTTTGTCCACGGAATAAGCGATGGCGCTCGTGAAAAACGGCATCCCCACGAGGTACGTGAGACCGAGAGAAGCCGCCGTCCGGTCGTGGAACTGCGCCGTGAGCGCGATGGCCCCGATGAAGGCGAGATGCCCCCCGAGCGCGTAAAGAAAAATACGCCTTCTCTCGTGGCCCGCCAGCGTGACTCCCACGATGCCGCCGAGTATATGGCCGGACAAGATAAAGGGAACGACGTACAGCCCCCAAAAAGAGTCATTCCGAATTTCTTCTCTGTAGATGCGTGTGCCGACCAACGTCCCCGCCAAGCCCCCGCCCAACGACCCGAGAAAAGAGAAGGTGAAGTATTTGCCGTAGTTCACGAAAAGGGAATCCTGCGCTTCGGCGGGGCGTGAAGGGAATCTGCAGCCTGGGCGTGCGAGGCGTACGGAAGCACGAAAAGCAGGGCGACGATTATCCACTTCATGACTGCGGAGAGGAGCGTTGGGGGGAAATTATGAGGCCGCATCGCGGAGCGCGTATGGATTATATGCATTACAGACGCGGGAAAGGCCGGGAAAGCAACTTCGCGGAACACGGAATGCCGGGTGTGCGGCGGGACGGGGAGGCTTGCGGCGTCGTATCTTGGCGCGTTCGATGACCCTCTCACCGCACGTCCGTCTTCATGAAACGCATCCTCTGGACGCTCCTTCTCCTTTTCGTGCTCGTCGCCGGGCTGATGTGGCTGACGGCCCGCGAGACCCTGCCTCCGGGGCTCGCGGACGCCGCCGCGAAGCACGACGTTCGCATCCTCCGCGACGCCTGGGGCGTGCCGCACATCTTTGGAAAGACCGACGCCGACGCCGCGTACGGGCTGGCGTATGCCCATGCCGAGGACGACTTCGCCACCCTTCAGGGCGCGCTCCTGGCCGCCCGCGGACGGCTCGCGGAGGTCTACGGGGCGGAGGCCGCGCCGAACGACTACATGGTGCGCCTCCTCCGCGTGTGGGACGTCGTCGCCGACGGCTATCCCCGGCTCGACTCGACGACGCGCGCCCTCTGCCAGGCCTATGCCGACGGCCTCAACCACTACGCCGCCCTTCATCCGGACGCCGCGTTGCCGGCGCTTTACCCCGTCACGGGCCGGGACGTCGTGGCCGGTTTCGTGCACAAGCTTCCGCTCTTCTTCGGCATCGACCGGGTCCTCCGCGCACTCTTCGACGACGCGCGCGCACGCGACGTCTCGCCCCGGTCCGAAGCCGCGGCGTGGACCCGTTTCTCGGAACGCAACCTCGGCTCGAACGCTTTCGCCGTGGCGCCCTCGCGGACGACGGACGGAAGCACCTTCCTCGCCGTGAACTCGCATCAGCCGTGGACGGGGCCGGTGGCGTGGTACGAGGCGCACCTCCATAGCGAGGAGGGATGGGACGTGGTCGGAGCCACCTTCCCCGGCGCGCCCCTCATCCTCCACGGCCACAACCCGGACCTGGGGTGGGCGCACACCGTCAACACTCCCGACCTCATCGACGTGTACGTCCTCGACGTCGATCCCGACAACCCGGACCGGTATCGTTTCGACGGGGAATGGCGAACGCTGGAGAAGCGCGAGGCGCCGATCCGGGTGAAGCTGTGGGGGCCGTTCTCATGGACGTTCAAACGGGAGGCGCTGTGGTCCGTCTACGGGCCGGTCGTGCGGCGTCCGCACGGGGTCTATGCGCTTCGCTTCGCCGGTTTCGGAGAGGTCGGGCAGGTGGAGCAGTGGTATCGGATGAACAGGGCCCGCACCTTCGAGGCGTGGCGGCAGGCGATGGCGGCCCGCGCCGTGCCCATGTTCAACACGGTCTATGCCGACCGTCACGGCCGCATTTTTTACGTGTACAATGCCCGCCTTCCGATGCGTTCGGAGAACTACGACTGGCGCGCCTACCTCCCCGGCGACACCTCCGAGACGCTGTGGACCGAGACGCTGCCGTTCGACGCTTTGCCGCAGGTCCTCGACCCGGCCTCGGGGTTTGTGCAGAGCACGAACAGCTCGCCCTTTCGCGCCACCCTCGGCACGGACAACCCCGACCCCGGCGCGTTTTCGCACACCTTCGGCATCGAGACGGACAAGATGACGAACCGGGGGCTCCGAGCGCTCGCGCTCTTCGGGGCCGACGACGCGATCACGTGGAATGACTTCACGGCGTATAAATACGATGTGACGTACGCGCCCGAGTCCCGGGTGGCGCGGATGCGAGGGCAGCTTCTTCAGGCTCCCGCTCCGCCGGACACGCTCACCCGCCGGGCCCTCGCCGAACTCCGCGCGTGGGACCTCCGCGCCGACTCCGCCAACACGCGGACTGCGCTGGCGGTCCTCACCTTTCAGCCGTTCATCGAGGCTTATGGAACCACGGTCCCGGTGGACACGCTCATGCGCCGCTTGCGGTGGGCGGCCGGGCATCTGCGGACCCATTTCGGCACGCTCACGCCGCCGTGGAAGGACGTCAACCGGCTCCGGCGGGGCGACGTCGACCTGGGGCTCGGCGGCGCCCCCGACGTGCTCCATGCCGTCAACGGCGCGCTTCAGCCGGACGGGCGGTTGGCCGGCATGGCGGGGGACTCGTACATCCTCCTCGCGGCCTGGGACGCCGAGGGGCGGGTTCGCTCGGAGAGCATCCATCAGTTCGGAAGCGCCACCCTCGACGCCGCGTCCCCGCATTATGCCGATCAGGCGCGGCTCTTCGTCAGGAACGCGCGCAAACCCGTGTGGCGGGACGAAGCGGAGATCCGCGCCCACCTCGAACGCGCCTATCGGCCGGGAGAAGAGCGGCCGCCCGGATAAGCTGACCGGGAGCGTCCGAAGATCCCTCACATGCATTGTAGGGACCGCCTGACACGAGCCTGCCCCTTTGCGCCGTATGATGTTGTTCGTCAGAAAGTTAACGCATTCGGCGTTCCGACACTCAAGTGCCGCGCACCTATGGAAACGCAAGCGCCCCTCGTATCGCTCGATGTGGATCTGCCCATCTGGGAGCGCGTCTTCACCGTCGCCCCGCTCGTGGTGGTGGGGACGAAAGACCCGGAGGGCGGGCACACCTTTGCGCCGAAGCATCAGGCCATGCCCATCGGGTGGGCGAACTATTTCGGCTTCGCGTGCACGCCGGAGCATCGCACGTATCGGAACGTCTTGCGCGAGGGCGTTTTCACGGTCACGTATCCGCTGGCCCGGCAGGTCGTCCACGCCGCGCTGGCGGCCTTGATCCGGCACGACGACGGCGCGCGGCGCGGGCTGGATACGCTTCCCACGTTTCCCGCCGAGAAGATCGACGGCGTTTTTTTGAGCGACGGGTATCTCTTCCTCGAGTGTGAGCTGGAGAAGATCGTGGGCGGCTTCGGTCCGTTCGGCCTCATCACGGGGCGGGTGGCGGCGGCGTACGTGCGCGAGGATGCCCTCCGCATCTTCGATCAGAGCGACCATGAACTCATCGGGCGCATGCCGCTGCCGGTGTACCTCGCGCCGGGGCGGTACGGGAGCGTAGGGGAGAGCTTCGCCTTCCCGAGGCCCGAAGGTATGCGGCACGGATGATGGACACGACGGCGCGCGACATACGGGCCTGTCTGGCCGAGCATGAGGACGAGATGATCGACTATCTGAAGGCGCTCGTTCTCGCCGAGTCGCCGTCGAACGTGCCGGAGGCGCAGGCGGGGGTGCAACGCCTCCTGGCCGACGCGCTGGCCGATCTCGACTTCGAGGTGCGCCGCCTCCCGGGGCGCGGGCGTTCGGGCGGGCACCTCTACGCGCGACCCCGACGGCGCGCGCGGCATCGGCCCGCCCAACTGCTCCTCGGCCACTGCGACACCGTGTGGCCCCTCGACACCATCCGCGAGATGCCCTTCGAGGTCCGGGGCAACGAAGTGCGGGGACCGGGCGTCTTCGATATGAAGGGCGGACTGGCGATGATCGTCTTCGCGCTTCGGGCGCTCCGCGCGCTCGGCCGCACGCCCCCGGTGACACCCGTCGTCTTTGTCAACTCGGACGAAGAGATCGGCAGCGTCGAGTCGCGGTCGTACCTCCGGATGCTCGCGCGGCGGGTGGAGCGGGTGTACGTGCTCGAACCCGCGCTCGGACTCTCGGGCAAGCTGAAGACGGCGCGCAAGGGCGTCGGGCGTTTCGTCATCCACGTGCATGGGGTGGGCGCGCACGCCGGGCTCGACCCCGGCGCGGGCGTCAGCGCCATCCTCGAACTGTCGCACGTCATCCAGAAGCTCCACGCGCTCAACGACCTCGCGCGCGGCGTGACGGTCAACGTGGGGCTGATCGACGGGGGACAGCGGCCGAACGTGGTCGCGCCGGTGAGCCGGGCCGTCGTGGACGTGCGCGTGCCCACGCGCGAGGAGGCGCGCCGCGTCGAGGCGGCCATTCGCCGTCTGAAGCCGACCACGCCCGGCGCTACGCTGACCATCGAGGGCGGCATCGGACGCCCGCCGATGGAGCGCACGCCGCGCAACCGGGCGCTCTGGCGCGCCGCGCAGGCGGCGGCGCGCACGCTCGGCATCCCGCTCGAAGAGGGATGCGCCGGCGGCGGCTCCGACGGCAACCTCACCAGCCTCTTTACTGCCACGCTCGACGGCCTCGGCGCCGTCGGCGACGGCGCGCACGCCCGCCACGAGTTCGCCTTCCGCGACAGGCTGACGGAACGGTGCGCCCTCCTCGCGCTTCTCCTCCTTCATCCCTCGATCCCCCCTGCCGCATCCGACGACGGGCGCGCCTCGAAGCGTCGGGAGGTTGCCTCATGAAAAGACCGTTTTTGACGTCCCTCACCCGCATTTCGGATCTCGCCGAGCGTCCCTTTGAGATCCGCCCGCTGCCGCGCGAACAGTGGGCGCGGGGTGATTACGTGGCGGGCGAGGTCCTCGACCGGCTGAGCAATCCGTACCGCGTCGAGCTACAGAACGGACGCATGGCGGACGTGGTCGAAGGCGACGTGGTCGTCGGCGCGTTCGGCGAGCGCTTCGCCACGCTCGAAACCACCGGCTCGTGGGCGTCCATCGGTCCCGACGGTCTCATGCACCTCCTCACGGGCGCGGGGCTCTTCGGCAAAGGGCTCTCGCGGGCGATCTTCCTCCAGCCGCTCGTCCGCCTCCGGTATCGCGGGCACGTGCTCGTCGAGGGCGGGAAGCGACGGATGCAAGACTACGTGGCGCGCCTGCCCGAGGCCCCCTTCCGGACGCCTTCGATCCTCCTCATCGGCTCCTCCATGTCGGCGGGAAAGACGACGGCGGCGCGCATTCTCATCCGCATGTTGAAGAACATGGGCCTGCGCGTCGTCGGGGCGAAGCTCACCGGAGCGGGCCGCTACCGCGACGTCCTCTCGATGTGCGACGCCGGGGCGGACGCCATCTTCGACTTCGTGGACGTGGGGCAGCCTTCGACCATCGGCCCGCCCGAAGCTTTCCGCCGGGACCTCCGGCAACTGCTCACGCGCATGGCCCGCGCCACGGCGGACGTGGCCGTCATCGAAGCCGGGGCCTCCCCGCTCGAACCCTACAACGGCGATGTGGCCGTCGAAGCCCTCGGCGAGAGCGTCCGCCTCACGGTGCTGTGCACGTCCGATCCGTACGCCGTCGTGGGCATCATCTCGGCCTTCGGGCACCCGCCGGACTTCGTCACGGGCATCGCCACGAACACGGCGGCGGGCGTCGCGCTCATCGAGAAGCTCTCGGGCATCCGGGCGCTCAACGTGCTCGAACACGAGTCCCTTCCCGCGCTCCGGGCCCTGCTTCGCGAACGCCTCGGACTTTCGGACGAAGCGTGAGTGCACGGGGCATCTCCCCTCCGGTTGATCCCTTGCAGGGCAAGGTCGGGGCGAGCCGAGCATCACCCCGCCCGGAGGCCGCCGCCGCAAAGGGAGCGGTCCTCCGGGCCGGGCCCGCAGGGAGGTCGGCTTCGAAGGGACACCGGCGCTCAGAAAGCGAGGCGCACGTTGGCGAAGAGGACGCGTCCCGGTTCCGGCAGGCGCGCGCCCGTGAACGGGTTGGCGGCATTGAGGTGGTTGGCGTACAGCGTGTCGAAGAGGTTGTTGACGCCGAAGAGCACCGACACGTTGCGCGCAAGCGAGAGGCCCACGCGCACGTCGGCGGTCGTATAGCCGTCGGTGGAGCGTTCGCCGCGCGTGAGGGCCGCTCGCGTCTGTTTCGCCACGAAGTGGGCCGTTCCCTCGGCAAAGAAGCGTCCGCTCGGAGCGTCATACCGGAGGGCGGCGTTCGCGGCGGGCGGCGTGACGCCGAGCGCCGGCTCGTCGAGCGTCTCGTCTTTGCCCCACAGATAGCTGCCTCCGAGGTTCAGCGTGAGCGGCTCGGTGAGTGAGAAAGCCGCCGCCGCCTCGAGACCGAAGAACGTCGCCTCGCCGTTGACATAGCGGAAGACCGTCGGCGGGCTGAGCGGAAGCAGCGGCGGGACGTCCGTGGGCTCCAGCGTGATGTAGTCGTCCATGCGGCGGGCGAACGCGTTCAGGTGGAGGCTCACGCGGGGATAGGCCGCCTCCAGCCACAGGTCGGCCTGGGTGCTGCGCTCGGGCTTGAGCGTCGGATTGCCGATGAACTCGGCGCTCGTCTGCGCCTTGCTCGCCGGGATGCGGTCGGAGTAGCGTTCGAGCGCATCGGCGGTGCGGACGACCGAGCCGACGCCGAAGGACACCGACCACGCCTCGTCCGGATGCGTCGTCAGCGTGAGCGCGCCGCTCAGGTTGGCTTCGTTCTGCGTAAGGTCCTCCCGCGTAATCCCCGATCCGACGATGCTCATGTAGGCGTCGCTCACCCGCCCCGCGGCGGCATGGACGAGGTCGAGCCGGGCGGTGGCGGCCACGCCCACGGCCCCCACGGTCTGCGTGCCGTTGACGAAGAAGCCGCCGTCGGTGATCGTCACGTCGGGCCATACTTCATCGCTCCGGTAAAACGGCGGCACGAAGCGCGAGCCGTCCGGGCGAATGGCCTCGAAGGGACGGCGCGCGTCGCGGTTGGCGCGGTAAAAGTCGCCGCCGACGGTGATCGTCACGTGGCTCGGCGCGACGAACTGCGCCGCCGCCCGCCCGCCGAGGTTCTTCGTCTCGGCCCTGACGCGGATCGACAGGGGCGGTCGAGGGCTGCCGTTCGGGAAGACGCCGGGCTGCGCCGTCGGCTTGTGGTCGTTGTTCATCGCGTGCTTGACCCGGTTCCAGCTCAGCTGGGCCTCGAACGATCGGAGTGCGCCGGACGCGCGCGTCATCTCATACTTCGTCGAGAGGTCGGTGGCATCGAAGAACGTGGCGTCGAGGAGACGGCCCGGATAGTCGATGTCGTCCTGCCGGTTATAGCCGCCGGCGACGGTGAGGCGGGCGTTGGGGGCAAGGCGGTAGCCGAGGCGCGCCCGCGCTTCGGCGGAACGATAGTCGCTCGGGATCTTCGCGCCGTCGCCTGCCCGGTAGTCGTTGCCTTCTCGGAACGCGCCGTGCGCCCACACCGAGAGCGGCCCGCGTGCCTGCGAGAGCATGGCCGCCGTCTCGAAAGCTCCCACGTTGTCGTTATAGCCGCTCTGAAGCATGCCGTGCAGCCCGGGCGCGGGGTTGAGGCCGTGCCGTTCCACGCGGATGGCGCTCATGTTGCCCGCGCCCCACGTGAGCGCGTACGGCCCTTTCACCACTTCGACCCGCGCGATCGAACTCGGGTCGAAGTGGCTGATCTGCGAATCCATGCGGAGCGGACCGGCGGGGAAGAACCGCACGCCGTCGATGTAGGCGCCGACCTCGGTTTCGGACAGCCCCCGGATGTTCGGGTCGAGGCCGATGGGGCCGCGCCGGGCGGCATTGACGCCGGGGAGGAGCCGCATCAACTCGCCCGCGTCGGAGGCGTGCGTCTCGCGGACGCGCCGGGCGTCCATCTCGGCGACGGGTTCGAGGTCGGGCCGGAGCGCCGACACCACGATGCCTTCGAGCAAAAGGGGCCGGGTCTGGAGCCGGAGCGTGACCGAAGCCGTCTGCCCGGCGACGACCGTCACGGTCTGCGTGGCGGGGCGATAGCCGAGCGCCCGCGCTTCGAGCGTGTACGCGCCGGGCCGGAGCGGGCCGATCTCGAAGCGCCCCTCGGCGTCGGTGGCCGTCCCCCGGAGCGTCCCGGCAATGACCACGCCCGCGCCGATGACGGGCTCGTCGTTTTCATCGACCACCGTGCCCGCAATCCCGCCGGGCCGCTGCGCCCATGCCGCCGGTATGGTGAGCATCAAAAAGAACCACAGAATGACCAAACGCGCTTTCGAAAAGATATACGTATCCATTTTCCAATCCTCGAAAAGATGATGACGGGGAACGAGCCGGAGACGCGCGCGAATGGGAGGGCGCCGTTAGACGGTCGGAGCCTGAAACCACGCGGGGCGCGCCCCGCTTCGGAGAGGCCCGTTCGGAGAAGCACAGCATCGTCGCCGCCTAAGGGCGGGACGGGATCAGGAGCGGCGCCGGGGCGGATGGAAAATGTCGCAGGGGAGGCGTTCGGGGGGCGTCTCGCGAAGCGCGGCGAAACGACGCGGCGCGGCGGGTGCGGCGTCGGGGGAAGCGGGTGCGGCGGCGACGAACTTGTCCACCACGGGCGCGGTGTACGGCTGGTGGTCGTCCTTCGGTCCACATCCGCAGAGCTGCGGTCCGTCGTGCGCGCCCCGCCGGCAGGCCATGCCGGTGACCGTCGTCGGGATGCCGTCGTCGGGAAGGCGCTCGGCGCGAAGTGGTGCGCTGGAATGAAGCGGTGCGCTGGAATGATGCCGACACTTCCGGCACGTTCTCAGGCAATACGCTCCGTGGCGATGCGCGCCCGTCTCGTGCGCCATGCCCGCCTCATGCGTCATCTCCGGGGCGTGCGGGCCGTTCGCCTCGGCCCACAGGAGCGGCAGCGGATTGTAGGGCAACAGCATCAGCGCCGCCAGGCACCACGCCGCCATCCGGTGCGCCCTCGGGAGCGCAACGAAAGGGGGGACGGTGCGATGGGTCGATTGGGACATAACGCGCTTCACGAGCGACGGCGAGCGTTTTCCAAAAAAGATACGACGGTCCTAAATGAAGAGGAGGTGGAAAATCGGTTGTGCCGGACGGCTTCGATGCCTACTTTGAGCGTCGAACGTTTCGAATGTTTCAGATGCTCCCACCTTCCATGAAACGGCTCTTTCTCTTTCTGGCCTTGCTGACGGTTCCGGTTCTCGCGCGCGCACAACGGACGGGGGTAGAGGCCGCCCGTGCCTATCGCTCGGCGCACGCCGCCGAGATCCTCGCCGACTACGTCGAGCTGCTTTCGATGCCCAACGTCGGGTCGGACTCGGTGAATATCCGTCGGAACGCGCGTTTCATCCGCGACGCCTTCTCCGCGCGCGGCTTCGACGTGGAGCTTCTGACGGTGCCGGGCGCGCCGCCCATCGTGTACGGCGAGCGCCGCGCGCCGGGGGCCGCGCGCACCATCGGCATCTATGTGCACTACGACGGACAGCCCGCCGACCCGACGCGGTGGACGCACGCCCCGTGGACGCCGACGCTCTATACGGCGAGCATGGAGCAGGGCGGCACGCCCCGCCCGATGCCCGCGCCCGGCGAGGCCGTCGACCCCGGGTGGTACCTTTATGCCCGCAGCGCCGGCGACGACAAGGCGCCCCTCGGCGCACTCCTGCCCGCGCTCGACGCGCTCGAAGCCGCCGGTCTCACACTCACCTCGAACGTCAAGCTTCTCTTCGAAGGCGAAGAGGAGATGGGCTCTCCGCATCTCGACGAATACCTCTCCCGCTTCGGCGACCGCTACGCCGACGTGGACGTATGGCTCTTCTGCGACGGGCCGGTGCATCAGAGCCGCCGTCCCCAACTCGTCTTCGGCGTGCGCGGCGTCACGGGGATGGAGATCACGGTCTACGGGGCGACGCGCTCGCTCCACAGCGGCCACTACGGCAACTGGGCGCCCGTGCCCGGCGCCCGGCTGGCGCATCTCCTCGCGAGCATGAAAGCCGAGGACGGCGACGTGCTCATCGACGGCTTCTACGACACCGTCGCGCCGCTGAGCGAGGCCGAGAAAAGGGCCCTCGCCGCGCTGCCCGCCTACGACGATCAACTCCGGCGCGAACTCGGGCTGGCCGAGACGGAGGCGCACAATGCCCCGCTGGCCGAACGCCTGATGCTCCCCTCGCTCACCATCCGGGGCCTCTCGAGCGGCAACACGGGCGCGCTGGCGCGGAACGTCATCCCCGCGACCGCCACGGCCACGCTTGGCATCCGCCTCGTCAAAGGCAACGACCCCGGGCACATGCTCGACCTCGTGGAGGCGCACCTCCGCAAAGAAGGCTATCACATCGTCTATGAGGAGCCGGACCTCGACACACGCCTGCAGTATCCGAAGATCGTCCGCGTGGACCGGAAGGGCGGCTATCCGGCGGCGCGCACGCCGATGGACCAGCCCATCACCGAGCGCCTCGTCGAAGCGGTGACCGCTGCCGCCGACGAGCCGCCCATCCTCGTGCCCGCCCTCGGCGGCTCGCTCCCGCTCTACCTCTTCTCCGACGTGCTCGGCAAGCCGTTCGTCATCGTCCCCATCGCCAACCACGACGACAACCAGCACGCCCCCGACGAGAACCTCCGCCTGGCCAACCTCTTTTACGGCATCGACCTCTATGCGGCGCTGCTCACGATGCCGGAATGAGGTGGGGCCATCTATGGCGGCTGGAGGCGGTTCGCTGGAAGGCGTGTGGAGCGCGAAGAACCCGACCCGGAACGCGGCTGGCTGCCGGTCTTGCCGTATCGCCTGCCCACAATGCTCGTGCATGTGGGGAATACGATATGTATACTGCTGTATAGGCAGGAAGGCACGTATAGGGTGGTCACTTCTGAATGCTGACCCATGGTATTCAGGAGGCAGCCGCCATGATCTGTTCATGTCTTGCTAACATTGTGCTCCTGCCGAAAATCGTGCTGGCGGATTCACGCCCTGTGGGTACCCGATTGCCCGCCAGAAATGCACTTCGCGACGATCCTGGATGCGTTACCGCGGTAGAGGCCAGGTCGTATCCCTGGCGCAGCGGATTCGAAGCCGTCGTCTCGATCAGCCCGAACAGACGATGAAATCTTGCATCTCCGTCCTCCTTTTCGCCACCTGGATTACCTTGCCGTGCGCTCTCCGGGCGCAGGAACCGGGCACCGTACATTTCCCCGTTTCCTGTTCGGAAGCGGCACAGATGGAATTCGACCGGGCGGTTGCTCTGTTGCATCACATGACGTATCCGAAGGCCCGCGAAGGGTTCGAGCGGGTCGCGGAGCTGGATCCGGATTGTGCGATGGCCCACTGGGGGGTGGCCATGACGCTGTTTCAGCCGCTGTGGCCGACGCGGCCCGGCCCTGAAGCGCTCCGGCGGGGATACGAAGCCATGCTCGCGGCCGGTGCGATGGAGGTCCCCACCGAGCGGGAGCAACTGTTCCTCGCCGCGACGGCCGGTTTCTTTGAGGACCCCGAGTCAGACGACTATTGGAGCCGGATACGCAGATGGGAGCGTGCGATGGCAAACCTGCACATGCTCTTGCCGGACGATACCGAAGGTGCTGCGTTTTTTGCCCTGGCCCATCTTGCCACGGCCGATGGCGGGCTGACGCATCAAGAGCGTGCCGCTGAACTCCTGAAGGCCGTCCTTCAGGAGCATCCGGCACATCCGGGCGCGATGCACTACATGATCCACGCCAATGACGTGAAGGGGAGGGAGGGGGAGTCGAGAGCGATCGTCCGAAGCTATGGCCGGGTGGCCCCCCGGATTCCCCACGCCCTCCACATGCCCACCCATATCTACGTGCGTCTCGGGGAATGGGAAAACGTCATTCTGGGGAACATGGATGCTTCTGCTGCTGCTCTGGACGGGCCTGCCGGCCTTCGGGATGAAGTGGTCTGGGACGAATTCCCTCACATGGTGGGCTACCTCATCTATGCACACCTCCAGCGCGGCGACGATGCCGCCGCCGTGAAGCAACTCGGCCGCTTGCATGCCGTCGGAACCATACAGCCGACCTTCAAGGCGGCGTTTCACTTTGCCGAGACGCAGGCCCGCGTGGCGCTGGAACGGAAAGCATGGGAGGAGGCCGCCGAATTCGTTCCGCGTAGGCCGGCCTACCTCGACTGGGACCGGTTCGTGTGGCCGGAGGCGGTCACGTGGTTTGCGCGGGGGCTCGGAGCCGTGCACCTGGGGCGTGACGAGGCGGCAGCACAGGCCATGCAGCGCGTGCGCCACCTGCAGGCGGCAGCGGAAGGGGCAGGAGAAAAAATGTTTGCTGCCGAGATAGAGATCCTCCGGCTGGCGCTCTCGGCCTGGATAGCGCAACGGGCCGGAAAGCCCGCCGAAGCCGTTGCCTTGCTGGAAGCGGCCACACGCCTGGAATATGCGACGCCGAAGCAGCCGATCACGCCAGCGCCGATTTTGCCGGCGTTCGAGCAGTTGGGGGACCTGTTGATGGAACAGGAAAACCATGAGGATGCCCTGGCTGCATACGAGATGTCCCTCGGGCTGAACCCCAACCGATTCCTGAGCCTGGATGGCGCCGCCCGCGCAGCCCGGGCCCTGGGCAAACCTGCCCTGGCCAGAACATACTACGAACAACTCCTCGCCACGGCAGCCCCCGGATCCAGGCGTGCCGCTCTTGCGGCTGCGCGGGCCCATATCAAATGAATGAAGCCCGGGGACGGCTGTTGGATAGCGCTCCGTTCAGGCGCAGCCTATGCCCGTCCCCCCGTCTTATCTACTGTCCTTCAGACTCTGCCGGCGTGACGCGTCCCGCCGACCTTCGATCAATAAAAAAGGCCGCCGAAATCATCTCCGACGGCCTTCCGGAAGGGTTCCGCGTGTCAGGCTTCCGCCGCCGTGGGTTCCGGCCAGAGCGCGCGGAGCTCCTGCGGCAGCTGGGCGCGCACGTCCTCGAGCTCGCCCGCGCTGAGATGGCGGTTCAAGACCTTGAAAACGCTCTGCACGACCTGGCGCGGGTTCACCGTCAGACCCAGCTGATGGAACGCTTCCTGAATGGGCTGCAGGAACTCGTCGATGTGGCGGATGCGCTCGGGCTTGCCCGTCGGGTTCCATCCTTCGAAGAAGATGCCCCGCACCAGCAGGGGGAGTTGCGCCGAGAATTGAGCGGCCTCTTCCACGGTCATACGATCCCGCAATTGATGGAGCACCGAACGCAGGGCATGATACGCCTCGCGGCGGGAGCTCAGGTGCAGCTCTTCACGGATTTCCTTGAGCCACCTGTTGGTTTTCTGGATGGTCGCGTCGAATACCTCAAGTCCTGTTTCTGACATAACCCTCACCTCCTAACTTGCCTTTTTGACAGGGTTTATGCGACAAATGCTTCCGTCCCGTTCATGATCAAAGAGCGTGCCCGGACGGGAGAGCATGACAGGGATGACGGCAGCTCCGGAACCATGCCGGTAATCCGGCACGATGCTCGTCAATGGCCCTCCAATCGGGGTCGGAGATGACCTGTTTTCGAAGCGAATGGCGAAGGTGAACGGTGGCGATGGATGGGGGGCGAAATCTCGACCTTGGGGTTTCACGCCCTTTATTGCTTATGGCCATTGCATCCATCCGATGGACCGGGGCTATATTACCTGTCGGGCTTTTCTCATGCCGCCCGCCATGCGGCGCTCGCGACGATCTTCCCAAACTGTGAACAATCGAAAATCATGAGCTGGATCGAAACCATTCCGTATGAAGCCGCCACGGGCAAGCTCCGCGCCCTCTATGACCGCATCAAAGGGCCGGGCGGCGCCATCGACAACATCATGAAGGTGCACAGCCTGCGCCCGCATACGATGGCGGGGCACATGGCGCTGTACAAAAACGTCCTTCACCACGCCGGCAATCGGATGCCGAAGTGGTTCCTCGAAACGCTCGGCGTGTACGTGAGCCTGCTCAACGGGTGCGACTATTGCGTCGAGCACCACTTTGCCGGGCTGCGCCGTCTGCTCGACGACGACGCGCGCGCGTTCGCGATGCGGGAGGCTCTCGAACGGAACGTTTTCGAGGGCGCGTTCGGCGTGCGCGAGCGCATCGTGCTCCGGTATGCGGAGCGCCTCACCCGCCATCCCGCCGACATGGATGAGCCGGTGATCGAGTCGCTCCGGGGTGTGGGGTTGAGCGACGGGGAGATCCTGGAGGTGAACCAGGTGGTGAGCTATTTCGCGTATGCCAACCGCACCGTGCTCGGGCTCGGCGTCACCACCGACGGCGACGTGCTCGGCCTTTCCCCCGGCGCCGCCGCCGACGAGGCGAACTGGCATCATGGATAGGAGAAGCCGGCGCCCCTCACGCCGACAAGTGTTGATCCACGCACTGCGGGCAGTCGAGCCACACTTCGGTGGGGATGTGCGGAAGGGCGCGGGGGCTCTCGCCCCGCTCGAAGACGGGACGGTAGAGCACTTCGCCCTCATGGTGTTCGGTGCCGCAGGTGTGGCAGGCCACGTCGCCGTGTACCTCCACGGGTGTGTATCCGGCCACCACCCAGCCCTCATGCCCGATGTGGACGGCGAGGCTTTCGAGCGCCGCCCGAACCGTCTGTGATTTGTTGCCGCCGTAATACGTCCGCGAGAGCTTTTCGAGCAGTTTGACCGTGGCGGCGTCGAGCGTGAAGTTGAGGCGGTGCATAGGGCGGAGGGGAAAGGTGCGGGAGCGGATCAGGCAGGGTGAGCGGGCAGGCGGCAGGCGGCGTTGGTGCGCCAGTTGCGCCAGTGGCCGGTGATGAGCAGGGCGCTGCCGAGCACCGTGAGCGTCGTCTCGGTGAAGGCGCCCGGCATCGCATGGCCGATGAAACCTGCCCCCAGAATGAGCACGAGCCCCGCGCCGAGCAGGGCGGCGACGTCGTTCCGGCGATGCCTCCGGTAGCCGTGCGCCATCGCCGCGAGCGTGGTCGGGAGCAAGAGGACGGCGAACACGGGGTGGAGCCATGCGTGCGCCGTTTCGAGCATGGGCCAGAGCGGCAATGCCGCCAGCGCCACGGGCAAAAGCAGGCAGTGCACCACGCAGATGCCGGAGAGGCTGATGCCGACGCGGTCCCAGAAAGCGGGCTTCGCGGCTTCGGAGGAGGGCAAGGACGTTTCGGGCATGGACGAAGGGATCAGTGGATGTGTATGTGAATACACACTCCCCTCCAACGTCGATCCTCCGGCTTCGATCCCGGCGGCCCCGGCTTCACGCGGAATCCACGCCTCCGGAGGCTTCAAAACGTAAGCTCGGCCTCCGCCGATCCCTCGACGAAATAGAACGTCTCTCGTTGCTCGTCCGGGAGATGGAGCACGCGGAAGATGTTCTTCTGATCGGAGAAGACCTCGAAGAGGAGGGCGTCCCGAACCTTGAGCGACCGGAGGGGTGCGGGCGCTTCGTACTGAAGAACGTACCACCACACCCGCTCCTTGCCCTCGGTTTCCTCCCCGCTCGTGACGATTTCGGCCCGGAGCGGCGCGCCGTCGCTTTCGAGCGCGAACTTGTCGTGGAAATACGCGAGGAAAAGCGAGTCCGACCGTGGATCGGCTTCGAGGCGGAGGTCGCCTTGCCTGTGAAAAGCGCGGAGCGCGCCTTCGAGGTCATTGTGGAAGAAACGGATGCGGAGCATCGCCGTCGCGCCTTCGACGGCCAGCCGACCGTACGTCACGTGGAAATCGTGCGGCGGCGGTTCGGAGACCGTCCCGGCGAGGGGCACGAGGCAGAAGAGCAAGAGGAGGATCGGCATCGGCAAATCGTTAGCGGGTTCAAACGGGGGAACGTTTGAACGTTGGTTGGTCACAGAGCGTCCCGTTTAGATGCCCAAACGCCTCACCGATTCCCCCCCGTTTCCGTCTCGCCCTCGACGGAGGGCGCTTCCCACACGTTGTCGTCGCGGTCGATGTCGGCGAAGGCCTGATCGGGATCGAGTTCGACCTTGACGACGCGCTTGTCGGTGAAGAAGCCTTTCGTAAACGAGATCTCATTGTTGCGCCAGACGTCGGCGGGCATGTCGAAGCGCTCGGTGGAGCCGTCGTCGTAGGTGATCTCCATTTCGAGCGGCATGACGAGGCCGCCTTTGTTTTTGACCTCGATGCGGTAATAGTTCCGTCCCCGGTCCGTCGAGCCGAGGAGGGAGTCGGCGGGCTGGACGCTCACGTCGGCGATGGCCTGGTTGTTCGCATGCGTGGTGTAGAACCATCCGCGCCAGAACCACGCGAGGTTTTCCCCCGAGCCTTCCTCCAGCGTGCGGAAGAAGTCGGCGGGCTGCGGGTGTTTGAAGGCCCACTTTTCGGCATACTCTCGGAAAGCCTCATCGAAGGCCTCGGGGCCGAGGACGTGCTCGCGAAGCATCTGCAGGCCCGTGGCGGGCTTGGCGTAGCCGTTGTTGCCGAAATCCTTGTGGATGAGGTCGGACTCCGTCATGATGGGCACCTGATCGGGGTCGCGCATGTAGTCCACGATCTTCGGAGCGGGGCCGCGACGGCTCGGATACGTGCAGTCGTCGGTCTGCGTCCATACGCCGCCGCAATACGTTTTCGCGTAATCCTGTTCGCCGTAATACTGGAGGAAGGTGTTCAGCCCTTCGTCCATCCACGTCCACTTTCGCTCGTCGCTGGCGACGATCATGGGGAACCAGTTGTGGCCCACCTCATGGATGGTCACGGAGATGAGCGCGCGTTCGAGCTGGTCGTTGTACTGGCCGTTGCGGGGGCGCGCGCCGCAGAAGGCGACCATCGGGTATTCCATGCCGCCCACCGGCCCGTGGACGTTCACTGCCTTCGGGTACGGATATTTGAGGGCCATCCGGCCATAGGTCTTGAGGGTCTGGATGGTGGCGCGCGTCGAGACCTTGTCCCACAGCGGCATGGCGTCGCGGGGATAGAGCGAATGCACGGCTATGGGCGTTTCACCGGGGGCGTAGCGGTAACCGGCGGCGTCCCAGACGAAGGTCTTCGAGGAAGCCCACGCAAAGTCCCGGACGTTCTCGGCCTTGAAGTGCCAGGTCAGCGTGCCGCTCGTCTTCGGGCGGGTCGAGGGGTTCATCACCTCGTCCGGGGCGACAATGAACGTCGGCTCCTCGCTTTCGAGGGCCTGTGCGAGCCGGCGGCGCTGGGTGGCCGTGAGCACCTCCTCCGGGTTCTGAAGCACGCCCGTGGCATCGACGATGTGGTTCCACGGCACGGTGATCCGGACGTCGTAGTTGCCGAAGTTGAGGTAGAACTCGCCGCGCCCGAGGAATTGGTCGGTCTGCCATCCGTTGACGTCGTCATAGACGCTGAGCCGAGGGAACCACTGAGCGACGAGGTAGAGCCATCCGTCGCTGACCTTCTCTTTGGCGCCTCGGCCGTTGTCGGGCACGCGGAAGCTCCAGTCGATCTCGAGCTCGGTCGAGGCGCCGGGGGCGAGCGGATCGGGCAGGTTCACCTTCATGATGGTGTCGTCGATGCGATAGCGGGCGTCGACGAGCTTGCCGGAAGCATCGACGAGCTGGACGCGCGTGATCTCGTCGCCGCCGTCGAACGGATCGAGGCCGAGGAAGCGGGCAAAGCGCGGGTTGATGCGCTCGGGCAAGGCGCCGCGCACACGGTACGTGCGGCTGTGTTCGAGCGAGCGCACGTTCTGGTCGAGCTGGATCCAGAGGTAGCGCAGGGCGTCCGGCGAGTTGTTGTGATACGTGATGTGTTCGGAGCCGCTGACGGTGTGGGTCGTGGTGTCGAGCGCGGTCTCGATCACGTAATCGACCCGCTGCTGCCAGTACTTCGGACCGGGCGAGCCGGCGGCATTCCGGTATTCGTTCGGGTCGGGCCATTCCTGCATGCCCCGGAACATGGACTGATTGGTGCGCCAGGTGGTGTCCGGATGGAGCCAGTGCTGGGCGAGGGCGTCGCCGGAAGGGAGGGCCAGGAGGATCAGAAAAGCCGGCACGAGCGTGCCGAGGACGTAAAGGCGAAACGGGTGTGACATGACGGCTGTGGTCTCCAGAGCTGGTTAGGGGGAGGTCATACGGGATATACGGAGGAAAAGGGGGCCGAAGGGCGGTTCACATCGTCAGCCTTTCGAGGATCATGAGGAGGGAGATCCCCGCCGTCGCCCCGGAGAGGACGAGGATCCAGTCGCGGGCCTTCATCTTGACGAAGCCCACCATTACGGCGGAGAGGGTGAGCACGGCAAAGACGATGGCAATCTGTCCGAGTTCCAGCCCCACGTTGAAGGAGAAGAGCGGGAGCACGATGCTTTCCTCGCCGCCGAGGACGGCGCGGAGGAAGTTTGAGAAACCAAGTCCGTGGATGAGCCCGAAGCCGAGCGCGAGACCGTATTTGTACCGCGCCGCCTTTACCTGCTGCTCTTCCGCCGGCGCAGCGATGTCGATCAGGCTGGTGAGGAAAATGGTGACGGGAATGAGCACTTCGACGAGCGCGCTGTCGATGGTGACGAGGCGAAGCGTGGCGAGGGCGAGCGTGACGGAGTGCCCCACGGTGAAGGCCGTCACCAGCCACAGGAGATGCCTCCATGCGTTGAACCGGTAAACTGCGCAGAGGGCCACGATGAACAGAATGTGGTCGTAGCCCTTGAGGTCGGAGATGTGCTCGAAACCGAGCCGTAGGTAGACGAGAAACTCCGAGGGCATGAGCGGCGCAGGAGAAGACGGGACCGGGCAGACGACTCCTTGTTCGCATGAGACGCAAGGCGGTTCCGGGAGGGTAGCTGTCCGTACGAGACGCCGCGTGTGAGGATGCGCCGGGAGGCGGAAAAAGCTATCGGTCGTTTCGATCGCCTCCGCGCCACAGCATGGAGGGGTCGAAGCGGAAGGGCCAGGCGTCAGCGGGCGCCCGGGCAGGGAGCGAACGGCGGGCCGCCCGAAGCGCCCGCCGCGTGGCGTGCCGACCGAGGCCGACGCGGTAGACCGGCCGGCCGTCGACCTCCGCTCGGAGGATGAGCACGGGGAGGTTTTCCCGGCGGTATGGTTCTGCGACGGCGTCGGCCTCTTCGGGGGTGGGCCGTGAGGCGACGATCCACGTGTATTCCCGGCCCGTGGAGACGTCCGCCGGACGGGTCGACGCGGTTTCCACCGGAGTCGGGGGCTGCGTGGCGGCCTCCGCCCGGGCCCTCCTCGGCGTCCCGGCGCGCGTCTTCGGAGGGGGGCTCGACGGCGACGGCGCAGCGGCGGACGTGTCCTCGGCGAGATAGGCGACGAGGTCGGGGCTGAGCGCGTCTTCGGCCTCATGCACGGCGAGGAGTTCGTCCCGCATGCGTCCGTTCATCTCTTTGACCTCCTTCCGGCGCATGTGCGAGAGCAACAGCGCGTGGTCGTCGCGGTTCGGGAGAAGGTAGACGCGGTAGACCGACGCGCCCGCATAGAGGAGGTAGTTGTCCGCGTTGAGTTCGACGACGCGCCATCCGGCCCGCTTCATCTCGCCCAGCACCTGCTGAATGCGGGAGAGCGCCTGCATGCGCGAGTCGTGCGTGACGAGCACGTCGGTAGCGGTGATCACGCCGTCGACCAGGTAGTAGCCGAAGGTCATACGGCCGTCGCCGCCCCGATAAAACCACATCTCACCCCCGTCGTCGGCCTTCGTGTGGAACGGCTCGCCGAGCCGCTCGCGGAGCATCTCGCCCGGCATGCCGATCTTGCCCGTCTGTGCCCGCGCCGGGGGGACGAGCATGAACGTGAGAAGCAGGAGTAAGCCAATGCGCATGATGCGGACCGTGCTGAAAAAACCGAATGATAGGGTTTCCTCGTCTGTATCGCCTTTTTGTTTCAGGGAATAAGCGGTGGATTCGTTCGGAAGCGTTCAGGGGTTCTGTCATAACGCACGGTGGGCCCTTGTCAATACAAAACAACTTTCCGTTCGATAGGCGGATCGGGGACCCCCTCCCTCCTTCGGAGGACTCCCCCTTGAGAAGGGGGAGGGTTATGGGGTTGAGAGGCGGCGTCGCATGCAGGCCTTGGAGGTTCCTCCCCCTTATGAAGGGGAGGGGGCCCCGACGGGGTCGGCGGGATATGGTCTGTTTGCAGGAGCGACCGGGGACCCCCTCCCTCCTTCGGAGGACTCCCCCTTGAGAAGGGGGAGGGTTATGGGGTTGAGAGGCGGCGTCGGAGGCGGCAACCGGTGTTTCGCCCTCGCGCTTCCGAACAAGATCGCCAGAGGCCCGCCCCTTCACCCGTCCGACGTGGGGGCTTCCCCGGCGGTCATCTCCGGGACGATCACGGCGGGGATGCCGAGGCTCTCGAACATCGCGTTGAAAGCCGCCACGTCCTCGGCGATGATGCGCGTCATCTCGGCGCGGCGTTCGGTCCATTCCGCCTTCAGGTCGGACAGCCGGGCGCGGGCGCCCCGGGTTACCGGCGGCCCGGCTCCGTCGATGAGGTTCATCAGGTTGAGGAACTGTGCGTTGAGCCGGTTGGGGAAGTTGATCACGTCCTGAAACGTCTGCTGTTTCGGCTGCACGAGCGTCTCCTCCCACGCCGTGATCGCCTCCTTCACCGTCTTGCCGAGGGCGGCGAGCGTGTCGGCTTCGGCGTGCTCTTTCGTCAGCGCCATGAGCGCATCCACCTGATCGCGCACCTTGCGCATGCGGATGACGGCGCGGTGGAGTTCGTCCACGGTGTCGCGGATATCGTCGAGAACGGCGGTCAGTTCGCGCCACTGTTCGGGCGTCGTCTCCACGCGCGGGTCGGCGCGCACCTCGAAGGCCTGCGTGAGCGTGTCGCCGTCGACGATGAGGCGGGCCGTGTATGCGCCCGGCGCCACGCGCGGACCGGCGAGGCTGCCGAAGGTGAACAGCCCCGGCACCCTTGTGACGGCCTCGCGGCGGAAGTCCCACACGTACCGGTTCATGCCCGGTTTCCTCGTCAGCCCGGTCGGCGGCGCGGGGCCTCTCGGCCCGGCGGCCGATGCGCCGCCCCCTTTCTTCGGTTCGATGGTGCGGATCACCTCGTCGCCGTCGAGGATCTCGAGCGTCACGGCCACGGCGCCGGAGTCGGGCGCTTCGGGGAGGAGGTAATAGAGGATCACGCCGTTGGGCGGGTTCTGTCCCTGTCCCGGGATCTTCGGGTTCGAGCCGCCCGTGCGGTAGGCGGGGCGCGGGGCGAAGAGGTAGGCGTCCGCCTCGGCCACGGCGTCGTCGATCTGGTGGAGCGGCGTCAGGTCGTCGAGGATCCAGAAGGCCCGTCCCTGTGTGGCGGCGACGAGGTCGTCATTCCGGATGGTGAGGTCCGTGATCGGGACGACGGGCAGGTTGCGCTGAAACGGTTGCCAGTGTGCGCCGTCGTCGAAAGAGACGAAGAGGCCGAGCTCCGTTCCGGCATAGAGCAACCCTTTGCGCCCCGGGTCCTCGCGCACGACGCGCACCCAGGCTTCGTCGGGGAGGCCGTTCACGAGGCGTTCCCAGTGCCGTCCATAGTCGGTCGTCCGGAAGACGTGCGGCGTGTAGTCGCCGAACTTGTACTTCGAGACGGCGAGGTAGGCCGTGGCGGGGTCGTGCGGGGAGATCTCGATGGCGTTGATGAGCGCCTCGCCGATGCCTTCCGGCGTCACGTTCGTCCACGTACGCCCTTCGTCGCGGGTGAGGTGGACGAGTCCGTCGTCCGTGCCGGCCCATATCGTGCCCGCCTCGTGCGGCGAGACGGCGAGGTAAAAGATGGTGTTGTACGTCTCGGCCCCCGCGGCCTCGTTCGTGATCGGCGCGCCGCCTTTCCCCTGCTTCTCCGGCTCGTTCCGCGTCAGGTCGGGGCTGATCTCCGTCCAGCTCTGCCCCCGGTCCCGGGATTTCAGGACGACGTTCCCGGCGTGATAGATGACGTTCGGATCGTGCGGGGAGACGAC
This sequence comes from Rhodocaloribacter sp., assembly GCF_056451265.1. Lineage (NCBI taxonomy): Bacteria > Pseudomonadati > Rhodothermota > Rhodothermia > Rhodothermales > Rhodothermaceae > Rhodocaloribacter > Rhodocaloribacter sp. The sequence goes on from NZ_JBWOPL010000026.1 coordinate 67,035, forward strand.
GATGGGCGCGTTCCAGTTGAAGCGGTATTTGAGGTCTTTCGGGTCCGAGCCGAGGCCGAGGTACGGATACGCCATGATATTGCGGGTCAACTGCGTCTCGGAGTCGTACTCGGTGATGATGCCCTGATAGCACCCGGCATAGACGAAGCGGGGGTTGTCCGGGTCGAAGGCGGGGAAGGCGCTCTCGCACCCGCCGACGCCGTGCCAGTCTTCGCGCCCGATGCCGTTGTCCATCGTCCGGCTCGCGATGGAGACGGACGAGTTGTCCTGTTGCCCGCCGTAGACCCGGTACGGGAAGCGGTTGTCGGTGATGACCCGGTAAAACTGCGCCGTCGGCTGGTTGGCCTGTGTGGACCAGGTCCGCCCGGCATTGAACGAGACGTTGGCGCCGCCGTCGTTGCAATTGATCATCACGCGGTTGTCGTGCGGGTTGATCCACAGACAATGGTTGTCCCCGTGCGGGGTGGGGACGGGGCGGAAGGTGCGCCCGCCGTCGACGGAGCGCAGGAGGGGGGCGTTCATCACGTAGACCGTCTCCGCGTCGAGCGGGTCGGCGGTGACGGCGGTATAGTACCATGCCCGCGCGCGGAGGAGGCGGTCCTTGTTGACGCGCGTCCACGTCTTCCCGGCGTTGTCCGAGCGGAAGAGGCCGCCCTCGTCGGCTTCGATGATGGCCCACACGCGCTCCGGGTTGGCGGGCGAGACGGCCACGCCGATCTTACCCATCATCTCCGGCAAGCCGTCCGTCAGGCGCGTCCACGTCTCGCCGCCGTCGGTCGATTTGAAGAGTCCGCTGCCGGCGCCGCCGCTGACGATCTGCCACGGCTTGCGCTGGTGCGTCCAGAAGGCGGCGTAGAGGATGCGCGGGTTCGTCGGGTCCATGCTGAGGTCGCTCGCGCCCGTGCCCTCGTCCACATGGAGGACGAGCGTCCACGTCTCGCCGCCGTCGGTGGAGCGGTAGATGCCGCGCTCGGGGGTGGGCTTCCACTGGTTTCCCTGCGCGGCCACGAAGACGAGGTCGGGGTTGTCCGGGTGCACCTGAATCTTCGCGATCTGCCGCGTCTTTTCGAGGCCGAGGTGGGTCCACGTCTTGCCCGCATCGGTGGATTTGTAGACGCCGTCGCCGTGGGAGGAGGTGACGCCGCGGACGGGCGCCTCGCCCATGCCCACATACACCACGTTCGGATCAGACGGGGCCACGGCGATCGCGCCGACGGAGCCGGTCCCGAAGAAGCCGTCGGAGACGTTCTTCCACGTCGTGCCGCCGTCGGTCGTCTTCCACACGCCGCCGCCGGTGGAGCCCATATAAAACGTCCGGGGCTCGTCCGGCACGCCCGCCACCGCCACGGAACGCCCGCCGCGATACGGACCGATGTTGCGCCACTCCATCGCCTGATACAGCCCCGGATCGACGGGGTATTCGTCCGTCGCTTTCTGGGCGAACACGAGCGTGGGGAGCAGCGCGAGGGCAAGGAGGGTCGTCAGAACAGGGCGGGGCATCGACATGGCGGGGTCCAGGGTGGGGAGGAGACAAAACGTCGGGTCGCCTGCCGCTCATGCCGGCAGGGCGCCGCTCCCAAAATCCGGCGTTTCCCGGACAAAGGCAAAACCTGCGGAAAGGTGGATTTATGGCGCGGGCCCGGGCGATCTTGCTTCACGCCGGCATCCCGGGTATACTGGCATGTAGACATTCACGCGGTTCGCGCCTGGTTCGAGGGTCGGCAGGCGGCATCTGCAAACTTTTGGAGAGATCAACCATGAAGACGAAAGCCACGCTGTCCCTTGCAATACTGTTTGTCGCATCCCTGGGGTGTGCCCCGTCCGAGTCGGGCGAAACGGATATGGTTGCGCAAGAAGTGTCGAATGCGGCGGAAGCGCCGGAGTACTTCCTTTTGCGACCGGAGGTCGAGAAGGCTTACGGATACGCGCATGCAGTGAGGATCGGCGATGACCTCAAAGTCTCAGGCGCCGTGAGCATGGATGATGCGGGCAACCCCACCGCCGTCGGTGATATGGAACAGCAGATGAAGAATGCCTACTCGGATCTGGGCAAGGTCTTGAAACACTATGGCTTCAGCTTTGATGATGTGATCGTGGAGAACGTCTTTACAACCGATATGGCGAAGTTTCTCGAGGTCGCGGGGTATCGCAATACGATCTACACAAAACAGTTTCCGACCGGATCGTGGCTTGAGGTCAAAGGGCTTGCGCTTCCCGAGTTTATGGTAGAAATAGAACTGGAGGCGCATCGGTCCAGGTAAACCGTTGGGACGCCTTGTCCACCACGGCCGCCTAACGGGGCGATCAAGCCGGTGATCGGCCTCGGCGCTCGTTGTCCATCACCGGCCGGAGGCGCAACCTGCCTCAGCAATCGGTCCCCGTGACCCGCGCTTCGCGGAGCACTGATTTGCTCATAACTCCAAGATCACAAAGTTTGGAGTCTTCGGCAAACCCGGGCCGGTTCAGGGTTTCCGGGAAGTGGCGCGGTGGATTTGCGCCGCGCCGCCGGGTGCATTCGGACCGGGGCGGCGGCGCTCCGAGGAGCGTCATCGCCGCACCTTGACCATGCGCCGGGTGATGACCACCGTGCGCGTGACGAGGCGGTAGAGGTACATC
>NZ_JBWOPL010000027.1:0-2192 GCF_056451265.1 Rhodocaloribacter sp.
CCATGAACTTGACCGCGTTGTCGATCAGGTTCTGGAACACTTCGAGCAGGCGCACGCGGTCGCCCCGGACCGGCGGCATCTCCGTCCCTACCGTCACCGCCACGCGGCCCTCCTCGATGCGGCCGGATATCTGTTCTACCGCTTCCCGAATCAGTTCGACGAGATCGATGCGTTCTGGAGCGCCCAGGATGTGCCCGATACGTGAGAGTTCGAGGAGTTCATCAAGGATGCTCGCCATGGTGTCGGCAGCCCTCTCGATTCGCTCGAAATCTTTCATCACCCGATCATATCTCCCCTTCTCGAGATCATTTTTGAGCAACCCGATGAAGCCTTTGATGGTGACGAGGGGGCTTTTGAGGTCATGGGAGACGGTATACGTGAAGCGTTCCAGTTCGGCATTCTTCTCCTCCAGTTCCCGCACAAAACGTTCCCGCTCGATCTCCGCCTGCAATTGCTCCGTAATATCCAGGATAATCGCCACAAAGACGGCTCGCTTACCCAGCTGGGCAAAACGAAGATGCACCTCCACCGGGTAGGTCGTCCCATCCTTCCGACGATGGACCGTCTCGAAGAAGATTTTTTCTTGCTCTCCCGTTCGCAGAGGGCGCAAGAGCGCCTCGAACTCCGCTCGGCTGAACGAGGGCTTGATGTCCACCGGCGTAAGATCGAGCAGTTCATCCATGGTATACTGAAGGTTCTCTCGTCCCCCCCGGTTGACCTGAATAAAACGCAAGGAGTCTGCATCGAAGATGTAGATTTCATCCAGCGATTCTTCCAGAATGCGCCCGATGCCTTTCTCTCGCTCCTCCGCTCGTTTTTGCTCGGTGATGTCCTCCACAACCGAGAGCAGGAGGCGTTGCCCGTCACGAGTGATCAGTTCGCCGGATATGGTGCACGTCCGGATCGCTCCCGACTTCGTCCGAAAGTCGGTGATCAATCTCCGAACCTGTCCTTTCTCCCGGAGCGTATGCAGAATCAGGTTTCGGTCTTCCGAATGGACCCAGAGCGCCAGCTCCCGGGTCGTTCGACCCACGGCCTCCGAACGAGCGTACTCGGAGATGCGGGTAAAGCTGTCGTTCACCTCCACGATCCTCCCTTCCGGAACGGTTGTGATGACAATGGCATCCTGGCTGGCATAAAAGGTCTTGGAGATGCGTTCCTGTATGACGTGCAGCTCCGCCTCCATGGTCTTCTGTTCGGTGACATCCCTGGTCATCACATAGAGGCACTCTTCTCCCTGATACGTGATCACGCAGGCGTTGACCAGGCACGCTCGCATGGCGCCCGACTTCTCCCGTACTTGCGCTTCGAAGTTGCAGAGCCGCCCTTCCTGGAGCAAGCTTTCCAGCAAAAGAGGACGGTCCCCATGACTCCACAAATAAAGGGATTCGGAGGTGCGACCGAGCACCTCCTCGCGACGGAAGCCCGTGAGCTTCTCGAAGGCTTCGTTTACTTCCAAGAAGTGTCCATCGGCAACTCGAGTGATGGCCACGGCATCCGGGTTGCCCTGAAGGATTTGCAGGAAGCGCGCTTCTGCTTCACATCGTGCGGCCGCTTCCTCCTCTAGCCTGCGGATGAGATCTTTGCGTTCAGCGTATTGGCTCACGTCTTTATCACTCCTTCCAGTGGGGATACCTGTCCGGGAAGTGGATGGCTGCACAGGTATATACGTAAGCACACGGACGACGGCAAGAGGCCCCTCGCGGGCAAAACCAGGCACGTGGTCCGAAAAGCGCAGAGGCCTTCGTAGACATGACCCCACCACACGCGCTTCAGGAGTCGCCCATTGCCTCGCCCGCCGGAAGCGTAAAATAAAACGTGGCGCCGGTCGTATCGGCTCCCGACTCGACCCAGATGCGCCCGCCGTGCACCTCCACGATTCGCTTGACCAGCGCCAGACCGATCCCCGTGCCCTCCACCCGGTTGTCCAGTCGCTCGAACAGACCGAAGACCTTCTCGTGATACCGGGCGTCGATGCCCATGCCGTTGTCCCGCACCCAGCACAGCACCTCGCCTTCGCCCTGCCGCCGCGCCCCGATCTCCACCCGCGGACGGGGCTGGTCTCCCATGAACTTGACCGCGTTGTCGATCAGGTTCTGGAACACTTCGAGCAGGCGCACGCGGTCGCCCCGGACCGGCGGCATCTCCGTCCCTACCGTCACCGCCACGCGGCCCTCCTCGATGCGGCCGGA
>NZ_JBWOPL010000028.1:0-23748 GCF_056451265.1 Rhodocaloribacter sp.
CCATGAACTTGACCGCGTTGTCGATCAGGTTCTGGAACACTTCGAGCAGGCGCACGCGGTCGCCCCGGACCGGCGGCATCTCCGTCCCTACCGTCACCGCCACGCGGCCCTCCTCGATGCGGCCGGACACCTGCTCCAGAGCCTCCCGAACCAACGACTCCAGCGCAGCCTGCTCGGGTGGATTAACCAGTCGGCCGATACGCGAAAGCTGAAGCAGTTCTTCGAGCAAACGCTGCATCTTGTCGGCGGCCTTCTCGATCCTGAGCATATCCTGATCGATCCGATCCCGGTCGCCCGCGCGAAGGTCCTCTCGCAACAACCCGAGAAACCCCTTGATGGTGACGAGGGGGCTTTTGAGGTCATGGGAGACGGTATACGTGAAGCGTTCCAGCTCGGCGTTCTTGGCCTCCAGGTCCGCGATGAGTCGCTCCCGCTCGCGTTGCGCCTGCACCCGCTCGGTGATGTCGCGGGCAAACGCACAAATGAAGGGTCGCTCGCCGAAAACCATGAACCTGGCAGAGACCTCCACCGGGACGATCGAGCCGTCTTTCCTTCGATGCCTTGCCTCGAACGTATACGTCCCCGCGATCCGAACGGCATCCCAGACGATCGACCAGTCGTATTCAATATCCCCCGGCATGATGTCGTAGACGGAGCATTGCCAGAGTTCTTCTTCCGTGTACCCGAGCAACTGGCAGGCCGCAGCATTGACGTACAGGAGGCCGGCATCTTCCCTGATCCAGAAGACCGCGTCGGCGGCGGCGTCGAGGGCTTGCTGCGTGCGCTGGAGCGCCGCTTCGGCCTCTTTCCGTTCGGTCACGTCCATCACCATGCCTTCGAGCCGGAGCGCGCCGTGCTCGTCATCGACGTTGACCACACTCTCGGCCTGAACCGTGCGCACGGAGCCGTCGGGCCAGCGGATGCGATATTCGAGCGAGAACGGCTCCCGGCGCTCGAGCATGTCCGCCACGACCTTCCGAACGTGTTCCACGTCCTCCGGATGCACACGAGCCAGGAAGAATTCCCGACTCTCTTCCACTTCTCCCGGTTCGTATCCGAAGATGCGGAACGTCTCATCCGACCAGTGCTGCTTGCCGGTTCCGAGGTCCCACATCCAGCTCCCCATCCTGCCGATCCGCTGGGCCCGTGCGAGCCGCGCCTCACTCTCGCGCAGGGCTTCTTCGGCCACCTTCCGGTCGGTGATCTCACGATGGGTGCCCCAGGCCCGGTAAAAGCATCCATCGGCGACTACGCCCACGAGGCTGGTCAGGAAATAGCGCACGCCCCCTTCGCGGTCGCGCTCCCTGGTCTCTACGTCGACCAGGCGGTATCCGGATCGAACGAATGCCGGGAGGATCGACGCGCGAAAAGAATGCTCCTCGCCAAAGAGATCGCCCATGTTCATCCCCAGCACGTCTTCGAGCGATTCATAGCCGAGATCCCGCGCAAAAGCGACGTTGCATTCGGCAAGAAAGCCCGTCCGCATGATGCGGTCGATCTGCTCTTCCTCGGACAAGGCCACGGGGAAGGGCGCCTCCAGTTCGCATCGCCAGATTCCCTCACTGCTGTTGGCCACGAACGCCCGATACCGCTCCTCGCTGGCGCGAAGGGCCTCCTCCACCACTTTCCGATCGCTCATGTCCCGCACGAACGCACAGATGAAGGATCGCCCCTCGAAGTCCTGATGGTTGAGATGCCATTCGACGGGAACCCAGGCGCCGTCTTTTCGCCACAGCCGCGATTCCCACTTGAACGTCCCGGCGTTTTGCACCAGCGTCCATAGCGAGGGCCAGTAGGCGCGGGTGATGATTTCGTCGATGTCGGGCAGGGTCATGCCGAGCAAGGCTTCGCGTTCGTGCGCCAGCAGGCGGCAGGCTTCCTCATTGACATAGAAAAAGCGTCCTTCGGCGTCGATCCAGAAGACGGCATCGGCAGCGTGGTCGAGGGAGAACTGGGTCAGGATCAACCGCTCGCGGGCCCTTTTCCGGTCGCTGATGTCCATAATGCTTCCCCGCACGAGGATGCGTCCGCGCGCAGGCAGGCGCACCAGGCGCACTTCGCAGGGGATCTCCGTGCCGCTCACGTCCGTGTGCATCCACTCGAAGGTCACTTCTTCCCCCTCCGAGGCGCGCCCGAGCACCTCGCGGGCGACCTCGGCGCTGTCGCGACCGTCGGGCTGAACCTCCGGACTCAGATCCAGAGGACCGAACTCAAAGAAATTGTCCCGCGAGAGCCCGAAAAACATCTCCGCGTTCGCGTTGCAGTCCACGAAGCGTCCGGTCTCGACGTCGAGCACGACGATGGCCTCGGGAGCGTGTTCGACGAGAGCCCGGTACCGCGCCTCGCTCTCCCGCAACGCCTCACGGGCATGTTTTTGCTCGGTGATGTCCGCGACGATCCCCGCCATGCGCACCGGCGCACCGGTCTCGTCCCGGTACACTTGCCCCTTGCCCTGAAGCCAGTGTATGGTGCCGTCTTGCCAGAAGATGCGGTGCTCGACGTAATACCTCTCCGCACCTGCCAGCGACGCCTCGATGGCTTCATCCATTTTCGCCCGATCCTCCGGGTGCACGAGCGAGAGATACATCTCGAACGAACCGTCGAATCGGCCGGGCGGCAGGCCGAAAAGTTCTTCCACGTGATCGCTCCAGGTGATCTCACCGGTGCGCATGTTCCAGTCCCACGTGCCCATCCGCGCGCCTTCGAGGGCCAGTCGGAGGAGGTCTTCCTGCTCGCGCTCGCGCTCCGGGGCTCGTTTGGGCTCGGTGACGTCCTGCACGAATCCGAAGATGCGAACCACCGCGCCCCCGGCGTCTCGTTCCACCGTGCCTTCCCCCCGGAATGCGCGCACGGCCCCGTCCGCACGCAGGACGCGAAACTCCAGCGCCGCGGTCTGTGCTCCGGCGGAAAGACGCGCCGCCGCCTCCCGAAGAGCGCCCCGGTCGTCCGGATGAACGAAGCTCAGAGAAACATCCGGCGTGGGTTCCAGCGACTGCGGCTCCAGCCCCAGCAGGCGATACGTCTCATCGGACCAGCCGGCGCGTTGCTCCTTCACCTGCCATTCCCAGGCTCCGATCCGCGCCATCCGATGCACCGCCTCCATCATAGACGCCGACGCGGACGGAGACGATGGCCCCCGCCCCCCCGAATCCTCCCGCATGGTGTCGAACATTTCCACCTCCTTATCGTCGGGCGCGCCCCGCAATTCCCTGATCGTAATGATGAAACCGACGGCGATGGCGCTTGCTCCGGCGAGCACTCCCGCCCAGCCATAAGTCAGCCGAAAGGCACGATACGTCTCCGCCGGCAAATCACTCAGGAGCGCGACGAGATCGCCGACGAGGAGCATCCCGACAAGAAGCCCCCCGGCAGCGACCATGACCGCCCCCCTGAGCCTCCCAACGCTCAGGGATCGCATACGAACCAGCGCCGCCGCCATGACCACGAGGGCAAGGCCATCCACGAGGACCGCCAACGCCAGGGAGTCCGGAATCATTTCTTGTGGTATGCCACGTGAGTACGGTAAGATAGCAGATGATCGGATAAGGGGGGATCATGGAGTGCGCTTCTCAATCGTACCGGAAGGCGCAAGCAGGGCCGCCCCGGACGGACGAGCTTCCAAGCCTGCAATCGTCACCAAGGAACCGCGGAGCAAAGATCGAGAGATAAGCCGGAATATTGACCTTTTCCTCTCCCGTACGACCTTGCATATGCCTCAAGAATGCCGGATTCCGAGCGGTCCGATCCGTGAGGCAACCGGCCGCAAACCCGTCCGAGGCGCCGCGCCAAAGTAAGACATATGACCAACTTGTGCCCCCTCCGAAGCACAGACAGGATATTCTCCGGCAAAATCTGCCCGGGGGCCCCGGATTGGGGGTTCACGACCAGGGGAAATAATTCCATCCCAGCCAGTACATGCCCAGGTCGTCCATCAGTTTGGTGAATTGCGAGAAGTCAATGGGTTTGACGACGTAACTGTTGACGTTCCGCTCATAGGCACGAGCCGCATCCTTCTCGGCCGAAGAGGTGGTCAGGATGATGACCGGGATGCGTTTGAGTCGCTCGGATTCCTTGATTTGCCGCAACACCTCCAGCCCGTCGATGCGAGGGAGGCGCAGGTCGAGCAGGATGACGTGTGGTAGGGTGTGGTTTTCCTGCGTTGCATAGACCCCTTTGGCGAAGAGGTATTCGAGGGCCGACTCTCCGTCGGAGACGTGCACGATATGATTGGCAATGCGATGCTCCGCGAAACTCCGCACCACCAGTTCCGCGTGGGCCGGATTGTCCTCTACCAACAGAATTGTGAACGGCTCACCAGTCATGCTCTTTTTTTGGGTTTCAGTTGAGGCGGTCCCTCACCGGGGATGTCCGCGGAAAGGATCCGCAGGCCGACCGATCGCTCTTTTCCGCAGGACCGTCGGTCTTATATCGGTTTCGTTCCTGCTTCTTCGTGCGCTCCGATGGCCTTTGTCATCGCTACGAGCCGGTGCGAGCCGACCCACTTCGTAGCCGGGACGGTTGTATAGCCCAGTTTCTGGTAGAAGGGGGTGCGTGCTTCGTGGGCTTCGAGGTAAACGCCGCACATTCCTTCACGGACCGCGAGGCGTTCGAGCGCCTCCACGATGCGCCGCCCCAACCCCTGTCCGCGAAACACAGGCAAGACGGCGATGCGAGCGAGATGCCCGATGCGATCCGCCCGCGCCAGCAGCCTTCCCGTCCCCGCACACGTCTCTCCCATGAAGGCAAGCACATGAAGGGCCTCAGCATCACGACCGTCGCGGTCGGATGCACGCGGGATGCCTTGCTCTTCCACGAATACGACTTCCCGAATCGACAGGGCATGGCGCATGTCCGCCTCGGTCTCGATCTCCCGAAGCCGCACGCCTTGCTTTCCCTCATCCATAAAATCAGCAACAATAGCAACCGGTAAAGACTGTTTGGAAGACGCAAGAGTCATCCGAAACGGTCTCGTGTCAACGCCACGGCCCTGATGGCTAGGTCCCACGGGTGAATTTCGAGAGACAAGGTAATCAACTTGGATGAAAAATCCGCATTGATCGGGCAACTCACCTTTGCGAAATTGCCGACGGGCGGTTCTCCGTCCGTTTCGTCCCTTTTCCATCAACGCATAAACGTCCCGTGGCGCACACCTCCCCGTCTCATCCCGCCCCCCCACCGTCCTTCGGCTGTTCGTCGATGGTTGCCCCGATGCGTCGCGTCCTGCTCAAACACCCGCGCGATGCGTTCCGAAGCCCTGCGCACATTGCCCGTTCCTGGCGCGCGCTCCACTACCTCGGCCCACCCGACTTCTCCCGCGCCTGCGATGAATACGAGCGCTTCACCGAGCCCTTCCACCGGCTCGGCATCGTGATCGACTACCTCCCTCCCCACGCAGACACGGGCCTCGACGCCCTCTACGTGCGCGACGCCGCCCTCGTCACCGACGGCGGCGTCATTCTGTGCCGGATGGGCAAGGAAGCGCGGCGTCGCGAGCCGGAGGCGATGGCGGCGCACCTCCCGGCGCTCGGCATCCCCGTGCTCGGAGCCATTACCGGGGCGGGGCGGCTCGAAGGCGGCGACGTCGTCTGGCTCGACGCCCGCACGGTCCTCGTCGGTGAAGGCTACCGGACGAACGCCGAAGGCATCCGGCAGCTTGCCGCCCTCCTCGGCGAGTGGGTGGACACGGTGACGGCCGTCCCCCTGCCCCACTGGAACGGCCCCGAAGATGTGCTTCACCTCATGTCCTTCCTCAGCCCGGTGGACGTGAACCTCGCCGTGGTGTACGCGCGCCTGATGCCCGTGCCGCTCCGAAACCTGCTGCTCGAACGCGGCTTCCGCCTCGTGGAGGTCCCGGATGACGAATACGAAACGCTGGGTTCCAACGTGCTGGCCCTCGCGCCCCGGCTGTGCCTCATGGCGGCGGGCAACCCCGTCACCCGGCGACGGCTGGAGCAGGCCGGCGCCGAGGTGTGGACGTACGAAGGCGAAGAGATCTCCCGTAAGGGCGGGGGCGGCCCGACGTGCCTCACGCGCCCGCTCCTGCGCGCCTGACCCCTCGCCTACGAAGCAGCGTCGTTGCGGTCGAGCACCCACTCCTTCGACTTCTGGTACAGCTCCTGTCGCGTCCGGATGTTCATGCGCTTCCGGATGTGATCGATGTGATTCTGGATCGTCTTCGGGCTCCGGTTGAGCTTTTCCGCGACCTCGGCCACGCTGTCCCCTTCGCCGAGCATCTGAAAGACCTGAAGCTCGCGGTCCGTGAGCACGTCGGTGGGCGACTTGTCGACCTTGCCCATGAGCAACTGATCCTTCACCCGTTCGCTGGCGTAGATGTCGCCCCGAAGGACGGCTTGAATGGCCTTGAGGACCGTCTGCGGCCCCTTGTCTTTCATCACATACCCGCGCGCCCCCATCCGGAGCACCCGGTCGGCGTACCGGATCTCGTCATACATCGAGAGAACGAGGATGCGAAGATCCGGCCATCGGTAGCGGATGTCCTGAATGAGATCGAAGCCGCTCGATCCCTTGAGTTGAAGATCGATGACGGCCAGGTGCGGGCGCGTCTTCTCGATGCCCTCGAGCGCCTCCGGCACGTTGTCCGCAACCCCGCACACCTGAATGCCGGGCGCCTCGTTGACATAGCCGGCAAGCCCTTCCCGATAAATGGGATGATCTTCGACAATAAATACACGCTCCATAACTCTTCGCGGTTAGAACGGGGTGGGGACGATCGGACTGGAATAGTCTCTTTACGGAATCTACAATAAAATAGGGAGAAAGGGCCGATTCAGGAGCGGGAAAGCACCAGATTGCATGCTTTCTCTACAACAAAAATACCCTGACCTTTTTCAATACCAATTCCCTGCAGACCGGGTTTCACGTCACAGTTTTTCATCTCAAGCCGAAGCCTGCGCAGGCGCACCGCTCCACACGGTTCAGGGGGTCTCCGGTGCGTTGAAGTTCACCTTGAAGCGCGTCCATGAGGGAATGGGGTCCGACTTTCCGCCCCGGAGCAGATAGGCGGACTGCCAACGCATCTCGGTCGTGGCGCGCATGGCGAGGACGTCGAGCACCGGGTGAACACCTTCGAGCTTTTCCACGGCAACGGGTTCTCCCTTCTCGTTGATGAAAACCTGCAACCGGACCTTGCCGCCGATGCGTCGTGTCCGGAGACTGTCGGGATACGGCACCGGGATGTCCGCGCCGAGCTTCCGAATGGTCCGGGGCTCCAGAAAATGCCGGCGGATGGTCTGGTATCCCACCCGTTTGAGCCGGTTCATGAGCTTCTGCGGATCGCCCGATACGTCGGCGCGGGCGATCTTCGGCAAGACGTAGTGCTGGAAGAGCGAATCGATGACCTCGGGCTGATTGCGGAAGAGGCGGATCAGGCTCTGCTTGACGGCGCGGGCGAGTTGCTGGTGCGCCACGCCCGACTGCTCGGCCAACGCACGGTTTGCGGCGTACGTCACGTCCGTTCCCAGGAGATCCATCGTCTGAAGGGTTTCGAGGTCCCGGAAGACGCCGGTGGTGTCGAGGTCGGCGCGCCACCACCGGGCGTCGTCGCCCACCCAGCCCGCGGGCGGTCCCAGGTCGGGCGCTGGCGCGGACGAGCGAGCGCATCCGGCGACCCACAGAACGGCCAGACAGGCCAGCCCGGCAAAAAGGAAACGGTCATGCGTCATAGGGAAGATCAGATCTTTCGATACGGAAAACGGCGGCAAAAGACCCGGCTGCCCGCCCCGTCATTTGCCCCCTAATGGACCCGCGCGCCCTCAAAAAGTTGCGCATGGAGACGACGCGGCATCGAAGACGGGAGCAGAGGCGACGGAGAGAACCCGCCGGCCGAGCGCTTCCACAGACGACCGCATCACCGCGCTATTCGAACAGCGCTCCGGGGCCTCACCGCTTAAGAGATGCTTTCTTCGGACGGCGCTTCCGCGAGACGGACGAAGTAGCGGCGACGGTCCATCGCCACGACGCGGACCTTGCTCCCGGCAGCGATAAACTCACCTTCGGTGGCCACCTCCAGACGCTCGCCGTCGATCTCGACGACCCCCGAGGGCCGGAGCGGGGTGAGCGCCCGGCCCGTCTTGCCGAGATAACGCGCGCGCTGTTCACTCTCCCGCGCGATCAGCCGGTCGTCCCGGCGAAGGCTCGTCGCCAGGACGAAGCGGTCCCACACCCCCGAGTGCCACATGACGTAGAACAGGGCGCCGCCCGCCGCGAGGGTCCCCAGAAGCGCCAGGACACCCCCGACGAATCCGGATTCGACGAAGGCATATCCGAGGGCAAAGACGATGAGGACGAAGCCGATGACTCCCACAACGTTCAGACCAGGAATCAGGTAGACTTCGGCTGCAATCAGGAGCAGTCCGGCCGCCAGGATTCCTATGATGATGAGCAGTTCCAAAATAGCGGGTCCGTTGTGGAATCGGGGTTGGTCAGGGTGTACGATTCATGCCGGAGATGTTTCGCCGGTGTCGGGCAGGGGCTCCACGCGGCGCACCTCCACGCGGCTCCCCCGCACGGCCACTACGCGCACCGTCTCGCCCGGCGGTATGAACTCGCCCGCCGTGATCACGTCCACCCGCTCGCCGCCGATGTCCACCTGTCCGGAAGGACGGAGCGGCGTGAGCGCCCGGCCCGTGCGTCCTTCGAGCTCGATCGGAGTGTCGGCGGAGGTGTACCCTTCGGCGCTCGAAAGCTCGGGCGCGAGCACCAGCTGATGGACCCGTCCGGAGTCGGGAAGATACCGCCCCAGGGAGAAGATAAGAATCACGAGCAGCACCAGCGTCACGGCCATCGTGGTGATGGCGGAGGTAACGGCCTCGCCGGAAGGAAACTCGAACCCGACGTTGCCGATCAGCCCCGCGCCGAGAGAGATCACCACGAGAACGATCCCGGAGATGCCCGCCACGCCGAAGCCCGGGATGACGAAGATTTCCAGGAGGAGCAACACCACGCCCAGCACGAAAAGGACGATCTCCCAGCTTTCGACGAGCCCGAGCATGTAGTGCGGCCCGAAGAAGAGCGCCGCGCCGAGCAGCGCCATCAGTCCGGGGAAGCCGACCCCCGGCGTTTGAAGTTCGAAGTACAGGCCGCCGAGCATCATCAGCATGAGCAGCGACTGCATGACCGGAGAGCCGAGGAAGCGAAGCGCGCGCTCCAAGCCCGTCGCGTCGTGGACCACGCGGGGGCGCTCCGACAAACCGAAAGCGTCGATCACGGCGTCGAGCGAGGGCAAAATGGCATCGGCCACGCCCACGCCGAGCGCTTCCCGAGCCGAGAGCGTGAGCACCTGTCCGGCGGGCGAGATGCCCTCGACGTCGAGCTTCTGATCGACCATCGCCTCGGCGATGCGGGGGTCGCGCCCGTTCGCCTCGGCAGTGGCGCGCATGAGCCCGCGCATGTAACTCTGATACTTGTCCGGCGCCGCCTCGCCGCCGGCGCCCTCCACCACCGTCGCCGCGCCGATAGACGCGCCGGGGACCATCACGATGCGGTCGGCGGCATACGAGATGAGCGCTCCCGCAGAGGCGGCGTTCTTGTCGATGAAGGCCACCGTCGGAACCGGCGCATCGAGGACGTCCTTCCGGATCTTGTCCGCCGCATCGACGAGCCCGCCGAAGGTGTCGACGTGGAAGACGACGAGCGCTGCGTCCTCCGCCTTGGCTTCATCGAGGGCCCGGTGGAGATATCGCGCCAGCCCGTTGTCGATCATCCCCTCGACCCGAACCACGTACACGGGTCCGGGCGCAAAGGGCTGGTCAAAAGCCAGCGGCTTCGGCGCGCGATCCTGCCCCTGCGTCGGCTTCGCGCCGAGGAGCATCAGGGCCGCCAGCAATCCGATCCCGATCTGTCTCATCATCTGTGCCCGCTTCCATTCATGCATGACTGCCACCGCGTGCCTCGCGGATAAGGTTCCAACGGCCATCGCCCCCTCAGGGTTCGATGAGCACCGGCGTGCCGACATGGACGAGCGCCCAGAGTTCGTCCATGTGCGCGTTCCGCACGGCCACGCACCCCTGCGTCCAGTCGCTGCGCGCGCCCGTGCCGGCGCCGTGGATCTCGATCATGCCGCCCAGGGCCGTGTTCATGGGCGGCGTCCGATACTCGCGCTCCGCCCGGAGGATGGCCTCATACTGCCGCTGCGAGATCAACCCCTGACGAAGCCCGCGCTCGGCGTCTTCTCCATTCGGATAGTTGAGCACGAGGGCTTTGTAAAATTTGCTCCTCGGATTCCTGGCAGCGACGAAGAAGACCCCGTTCGGCGTGCGCCACTGATCCGGATCGCTCAAACTACCCTGCCGCTCTTTGTCGGCGAAGAAGTTGCGCCCGAGATCGGCCGGAAGCGCCTTGACGAGGCGCCCCCCCCGGTAGACGTAGACCGTGCGCCGGCTCTTCGAGATGCGGATCCACACGTTCGAGAGCGCCGAGGCGTGGACGAACCCGTGCGCCCCGTCGCGGGTGCGGACGCGCCGCCAGTCCCCCCGCTCTTCCAGCAGAAAAACCGGCTCCCGGAAGCTCAGTTGCACATAGGGCTGCGTCGAATCCGGTCGGTTATAGACGATGGCTTTCCGCGCGATGGTATAAAAGACGGGCCGCGCGTCTTCTCCGGTGAGGCGCATCTCCGCTTGGCGGGCCGCCGTGGGCGCGGAGACGCCGGGGAGCAGAGCCCCGAGAAAGAGCAAGCGCAGAACCGTGCGAAAAGTCACCACCCGGAGAGACTCGGAACAAAGCATGGAAAGAAGAGAGCGGCCTTGGGGATGAGTTCTGTTCACGCGTGAACGGGCCATTGGTTGCGGGAGCGACGCCGCACCGGCCCCTTTCACTCCTTCGGCGTCAGCGCTGCGCTCAGATCTTCGACGAGTTCATCCGAGATGCCCATGGCGCTGAAGCCGCCGTCGTGGAAGAGCGTCTGCATGGTGACCATGCGCGTGAGGTCGCTCAGGAGCGAAACCACGTAGTCGGCGCAGCTCTCAGCGTCGGCGTTGCCGAGGGGAGCCAGGCGCTGGGCGAACTCGTACATGGCGTCGAAGCCGTCGATGCCGGAGCCGGCGGTGGTGCGGGTCGGACTCTGCGAGACGGCGTTGATCCGAATGCCCCGTTTGCCGAGCCGGTACCCGAACGCGCGGACGATGCTTTCGAGCAGCGCCTTCGCGTCGCCCATCTCGGAGTACTTCGAGAAGATCCGCTGCGCGCCGATGTAGGAGAGCGCCACGATGGAAGCGCCGTCGGCGAGCGCACCCGTCTCGAGCGCGTGCCGGACAATGCGGTGCAGGCTGATGGCGGAGATGTCGAGGGTCTTGTGATACCAGTTGTAGTTCAGCGCTTCGTACGGTTTGTTCTTCCGCACGTTCAGCCCCATCCCGATGGAATGCACGATGAAGTCTATCGAGCCGTACGTCTGCTTGACCTCTTCGAAGAGCTTCGCGAGGTCCTCGTCGTCGGTGGCGTCGGCCCAGAGGATGGGGCTGCCGGTGCGTTCGGCCAGGGCGTCGAGCGTGCCGAGGCGCCGGGCCACGGGGGCGTTCGAGAGGGCAAAACGTCCGCCTTCCCGGTGCACCGCCTCGGCAATGGCCCACGCGATGCTGCTTTCGTTGAGCGCTCCGAAGATCACACCGGATTTCCCTTCGAGCAGACCATATCCAGATTTTCCCATGGGTGGTTTGGTTCTAGGCTTGGAGTTTGGTTGGGATACGGCGCGTAAAGTAATGAACCCTCTTATGTGAAGCCACCTCCGCCGCTATCGAACCCCGAGCGATGCACCTCACACATTCCCGAACGGCGAGCCCATGCCACGAACCGCATGGGTGTGTGAGCTTGACGCGCCGAAGGCGCACATGACGGCGACCGAAGGGAGCCCCTGACGTGAACCGACAGGCGAGCCCCTGACCGCAAAGCCCTTCACAGCCGCACGTCCGCCATGTCGCCGAGGACGTCGAGCATGGCGTCGTGGATGCGCCCGTTCGAAGCTGCGATCTGCCGGTCGAAGACGGGGTCGCCGGCGCCGGCATAATCGGTGACGCGGCCGCCCGCCTCCTCGACGAGCACCCTGCCCGCCGCCACGTCCCACGGGCGAAGGCCGGTCTCGAAGAAGCCGTCGAAGCGGCCGCACGCCACGTAGGCAAGGTCGATGGAGGCGACGCCGTGCCGACGCACGCCCCGCGCGGTGAGGAGGAAGCGTTTAAGCACTTCGAGATAACGGTCGATATGGGCATAACGGCGGTACGGGAAGCCGGTGGCGAGGAGGCTCTCGTCGAGCGCAGCCGCCCGGCTGACCCGCGCCCGCACACCGTTGACGTACAACCCGCGCCCGCGGACGGCCGTGAAGAGTTCGTCCCGCGCCACGTCGAGCACGACGCCGAGCACGAGCGAAGCGTCCCGTTGAAGCGCAATGCTGACGGCGTACGGAGGCACGCCGTGCGTAAAGTTCGTCGTGCCGTCGATGGGGTCGACGATCCACCGATGGCCGTCGGCGACGGGGTTGAGGCGGTCGTCGTCCGCACCTTCCTCGGCGAGCGCCCCGAAGTCCGGAAAAGCTTCCCGGAGCACGTCGATGATGATGCGCTGGGCCTCTTCGTCGACGTGGGTGACGAGGTCGTGCACCCCCTTCTCGCGCACCTCGCCCGTGGCGACCCGACCGGCGTGGAGACGGATGAGCGCCCCCGCCCGTTTCGCGGCCTCGACGGCGGCGTCCCGCGCGCGCTCATACAGGTCGTCGGAGGCGGCGGGATTCGTGGCAGGCGGTCGGCGCGGCGCTCCGCCGCTTCGTTCACTCATTTTGATTGGCGTGTTTTTTTCTGATCTTGACGTCGCACCCGGAGCCGCAACCGTCCCGGCGCGTTCCCTTCGGGGCGCCGGGTATTCGACACCCCCGGCGCGTCCCCGGATCGCCTCGAAAAGCGGGACGAACCGTGCAGGCGCCCCCCGGCCTGATCCCGCAAACATACGGAAGTCCCCCATCCGATACGCTATCTCTCGCCCGATTCGCACCATCTTGATGAACCTTCGCACGCCGATTGCGGCCGCCGCCCTGCTGACTTTCCTCACCCTTCTCGGATGTGGGCGCACGCCGGATGCCGCTTCGGAGGCGCCGGGTTCGGCCGCCTCGGAAGCCGAACGGGACTCTGTCCTAACCGCCCTCCGCGCCGTCGACCGCTCCGCCTTCGACCATGCTTTCGAGGCGCTCAACCGGTATTCCTTCACCCGCCACCGCCGCACCGAGCAGTTCGACAAAAACGACCGGGTGATCGCCTTCACCGAGCGGGTGGTCCGATTCAAAAAAGAAGGCGACGCGCATCGCGCCATCCTGGTCGAAGCCGACTCCGGCGGAACGTTCGACTATGGCTTCTTCAACCGGTTCGTCTCCGAAAACGTGAAGGACGTCGCCCCCGTCGACCTCGCGCCGTACCTCCTTCCCGAGGATCCTCCGTTCCTCCTCGCTCGCAACCGGGATGCTTTCGACTACCGTTTCCTTCCGGACACCCTGTTGTGGGACGAGACGGCGCGGGTCCTGGAAGTGCGCGCCCGCCCGAAGACCGGGGATGAGCAGAGCCTCCGGCGCGTTCGCCTGTACGTCACACGGGACACCGGCTCGCTCATCGCCATCGCCATCGAGCGAACCGATCGGGCGCTCCTCTTCAGAGAAGAAAGTCGGTATTTCGTCCACATTCGCCCGACGCTGAGGAACGACCGGGTCCCCCATACGATTCGCTTTCGCACCCGCATCCGAACGCCTTTCCACGCCGCCCGGCAGTTCCGGACGACCGCCACGTACTACGAATTCGAGTATGCGCCCTGATCCGGCGCGCTTTTCCCTTCCACCGCGCGACCCCTGACTCTCTTCACCTGACCGACCGTTTCGACATGGATACCCTCCCCGGTGTGGCCCGCCGGTTTCTCCGCTACGTGCAGATCGATACGCAATCCGACCCGAACTCGGAGACGACCCCTTCGACCGAGAAACAGAAAGACCTCGGGCGGCTGCTGCTCGAAGAGCTCCGCGCCCTCGGCGTCGAGGACGCGATGATGGACCGGTGGGGATACGTCTTCGGCACGCTCCCCTCGACGCTCCCCGAGGCGCAGGCGGCGCGGACGCCCGTCGTCGCCCTCCTCGCCCACATGGACACCGCTCCGGACGAATCCGGCGCGAACGTGAAGCCCGTCGTGCACCGAAACTATGACGGCGGTGTGCTCACGCTCCCCGGCGACCCGACCGTGCGGCTCGACCCCGAACGCCAACCCGCGCTCCTCCGGCACGTCGGCGAAGACCTCATCACGAGCGACGGCACGACGCTCCTCGGCAGCGACGACAAGGCGGGCGTGGCCGTGCTCATGCAGCTTGCCGAAGACCTCATCCGCGACACCGAAACGCCCCGCCCGAAGATCCGCCTCTGTTTCACCATCGACGAGGAGATCGGGCGCGGCGTCGAAAGGCTCGACCTCGGCGTGCTCGGCGCGGACGTCGCCTATACGCTCGACGGAAGCGGGATCGACACGATCTCTTTCGAGACGTTCAATGCGGCGGCGGCGAAGATCACCGTCGAGGGCGTGACGGTCCATCCGGGGTATGCGAAAGGGGTCATGGTGAACGCCGCCCGCATCCTCGCCGAGATGATCGCCGCGCTCCCGGAGGCCGAAGCGCCCGAGACGACCGAAGGCCGCGAGGGCTACTTCCACCCGCACACGACCACGGCCGGAGACGCCTCCCGCGCCGAAGCCCGGCTCATCCTCCGCGACTTCACCGACGCGGGCATGCAACGGCGGAAAGACTTCGTGACCCGCCTCGTCGAGCTTTCCCACCTCAAATATCCGAAGGCGAAAATCACGCTCGAGATCAAGGATCAGTACAAAAACATGCGGTCGTACATCGAAGCAAAGGATCCACGCGCGATCACGTTTGCGTTTGCGGCGGCGGAAGCCATGGGGATCACGCTCGAAGAGGAGCTCGTGCGCGGCGGCACCGACGGCTCGCGCCTCTCGGAGATGGGCCTGCCCACGCCGAACGTTTTCAACGGCGGATACGACTACCACAGCCGCTTCGAATGGAACACCGTGCAAAACCTCGAACGCTCGCTCGCCTATACGAAAGCGCTCGTGCGGCAATGGGGCGCGCACGGCGCAGACTGAGAGATTCCGGCGCGTCATCGGAGTCGCCGACCCTCGAACCGCGAGGCCTCCCGCGCGAAGAGCGTATGGACGATGAGCGGATTCGTCGGGGGCCGCCGATGACCCGATGGAGGAAACCCGGCGCCGCTCCTCACCCCTGCCTCCGAACGCCGGCCATCCCGACGGCGGCGAGCCGCCCGGGCGTCACAGCGTCACCATCCGTCCTTCGGCGTCGGAGGCGAAGCAGGCGTCGATGACCGCCTGAATGGCGGCCCCGCGCGCAAAATCGGGCTGATCGTTCCGTCCGGTGCGGATGCTTTCGAGAAAGCGTTCCGCATTCGAGGGCGTCTTCTCACATCGAACCGACCGCCACGTCACGGTGTCCACGTCGTCGCCGAGGCAGACTTCGAGCAGATCATCCTCGTGTTCGAGGTCGAAGCGAAGCGCGCCTTTGTCGCCGTGCAGCGAGAGGGCGAGGGCATTCCGGTATCCGGTGGCCCACCGGCTCGCGTGGATGACGCCCATGGCGCCGTTCGTCAGTTCGGCCGTGATGAAGGCCGAGTCGTTCGCGTCGAGTCGGTACGCGCCGATGCGGTCGCCGTCGGCTTTCGGGAACGTCTTGAGGCGGCATTGCACCGAGGCATAGTCCCCGGCGGGGAAGCTGACCAGGTCGAGGATGTGCACGCCGATGTCGCCGAGGACGCCCTGGCTGCCGTGCGCCGTGGAGAGCCGCCACAGCCACATCTCCTCCGTGGCCCAGTCTCCCCACACCTTCGAGGTAAGCCAGCTTTGCAGGTAGTGGGCCTCGAAGTCGATGATCCGCCCGAGCCTGCCCTCGGCGACGAGCGCGCGGGCCTTTTGCAGCGCGGGCGAGCGTCGGTACGTGAAGTTGACCATGTTGACGACGCCCGCCTTCTCGGCGGCCTCGGCCATACGCCGCGCATCTTCCGCGTTTTCGGCGAGGGGCTTCTCGCACAAGACGTGCTTCCCGGCGGCAATGGCCAGGAGGGCAATCGGAGCGTGCGAGTCATCCGGGGTCACGATCACGACGGCGTCGAGCGCGGTTCCGGCGAGCAGGTCCGCCACGTCGGTGTACACGCCGGGGATTCCATACTCTTTCGCAAAGGCCTCGGCCCGCTCACGGTCGCGGTCGCACGCGGCGACGAGCGCGCACCCGTCGAGCGCGGAGAACTCCCGGGCATGGTGATGCCCCATGTTTCCGGTCCCGATGATGCCGAGTTTGATCATGATCGTCCGGGTCTTTTATTAGTGGGTTCTGCACAGGAGGGTCCTCGCGCCCGGGATCGGAGCGAAAACGGAAGCCGGAAGCTAGGGGTTATCGAAGGCGGAGGCAATCGCTCACCGGAGGTTTCTCGGAGGGAATCTCCACGCGCCTTGAAAGAACCCGGCCCGACCAACCGCGTCGAAGAACGGTTGACCTCGATGCTTGAATAAACCGCCCGCCCATGCCCGCCATACGCCCCCACCTGCTCGGCATCGACGACGCCCCGTTCGACAAGCGTCAGGCGCATGAGACGCCCATCGTGGGGGTGATGATGGAGGGACCGGACCTCGTCGAAGGCGTCGCCATCGACGCCTTTCCGGTCGACGGTGCGGGCGCGACGGACTACCTCGCGACGTGGGTGTCGGGGCTTCGGTGGCACGCCTCGCTTCAGGCCGTCGTGCTCGGGGGGGTCACCATCGCGGGGCTCGGCCTCGTGGACCTCGCCGCCCTCGCCGAACGCCTCGGACGGCCCGTGCTCGCCGTCACACGCCGCGACACCACGACGAGCCGCCTTGCCGGAGCGCTCCGCGCGGCCGGACTGACCGACCGCCTGCCCATCCTCGACCGCCTCCCGCCCACCCGGCGTCTCGGGAACGGCCTTTTCCTCACCTGTGCGGGCACGGACTTCGAGCACGCCGCCCGCCTCACCCGCGCCGCCCTCCACAAGTCGAGCCTGCCGGAGCCCCTTCGTGTGGCGCACCTCATCGGGGCCGCCCTCGTGCTCGGGGCTTCGAGGGGGCGCGTCTGAGCGCCCTCCCCCCTTTCCCGGTTCCCCTTCACCATGCCATCGCCGCCCGTGACCCTCTCCGATCTGCTCGATTCCGCCGCCCTTCGAGACCGCCTTGCCGGGGCCGGGCTTCCGCCGGAGGCCGCCCGCTCCCACGCGACCTACCTCACCCGGGCCGCCCGCTCGCTCCTCCGCGACGGCGTCCCGGGGGGCCGACCGGCGCACGCATTTTTCGTTCCGGGTCGCATCGAAGTGCTCGGGAAGCACACCGACTATGCCGGCGGGGGCAGCCTCGTATGCGCCGTCCCCCGGGGCTTCAGCCTCGTCGCGACCCCGGAAGCCGGTGCGCGACTGCACCTCACGGAGACGACGACGGGGGAAGCCGTCGCTTTCCCCCTCGCTCCGGACCTCGTCCCGCGTGCGGACCACTGGGCGAACTACCCGATGACCGTCGCCCGGCGTGTGGCGATGAACTTCGGGCCGGGGCTTCTCGGCGCGCGCCTCGCCTTCTCCGGCGACCTGCCCCGCGCCGCCGGGATGAGCAGTTCGAGCGCCTTCGTCGTCGCCGTATTCCTCGCGCTCGCCGCAATCAATGACCTCGAACACCACCCCGCTTTCCGCGCGAACCTCCCGGAACGGACGGCGCTTGCCCGGTACCTCGGTTCGATGGAGAACGGACGCCCCTTCGGCGCGCTTGCCGGCGACCGGGGCGTGGGCACGTTTGGAGGAAGCGAGGATCATACCGCCATTCTCTGTTCGAAGCCGGGCGCGCTCCGCCATTTTGCTTACGCGCCCGTCCGCCTCCTCCACACGGCGGCTCTGCCCGAGGGATACGTTTTCGGCATCGGCGTGAGCGGGGTCGTGGCCGAGAAGGCCGGCGCGGCCCGCGCGCTATACAACCGGGCCGCGCTCCTGGCGGCGGAAGCGGCGGCAGCCTGGCGCGCCGCCACCGGCGACGACGCTCCCCACCTCGGCGCGATCCTCGAACGCCCCGGCTTCACGCCCGAGCGTATGCGCCGCATCCTTTCCACATATGCCGGGCCCGACTTCACGACCGCCGACCTCACGGCCCGTTTCGAACACTTCTTCGAAGAGCACCACCGCATCCTTCCCGTCGCCGTCGAAGCCCTCGGCGCGGCTGATCTGTCCACGTTCGGCCGCCTCGTCGATGCCTCGCAGGCGTGCGCCGAACGGCTCCTGCAAAACCAGATCCCGGAGACCGTCTACCTCGCCCGCTCGGCCCGCGAACTCGGGGCCGCGGCGGCCTCGGCCTTCGGGGCAGGCTTCGGCGGATCGGTGTGGGCGCTCCTCCCCGAAGCGGAAGCCGAGACGCTCCTCGCGCGATGGCGCGAGCGCTACCGGCGCGCTTTCCCCGAACGCCGCTCCCACTTCTTCCTCGCGTCTCCCGGACCGGCGGCCTTCGCGCTATGAAGACCGGGGCTCGTCTGCGTCGCGCGCACCTCCTGCCCTGCGCCGTCACCGAGCAACACGACGCAACCACACATGTGCGAAAAGCTTATCGAGGCGGCGCCTCGGCGGGCGGCGGAGCATCGGAGGGAGGCCCGTCCTCTTTCAACCGCTCGATCCGCTCCTGAAGTTCGGGATCGTTCGAGGCGGTGATCACGAAATAGGCGGCCCATGCGGAGAAGGCGAGCGCGGCCAGGAGCGCGAACAGGATGAGCAAACGCGCCGTGCGCGGCTTCAGGGGGCGAATCTCGGGCGGCTTGGGGGGCGAAGGGCGGGACGCCTCAGCCATGACGGTCACCGGACGTACGTGGAGGATGTAGCTTTTCGACCGTAAACCCCCGTGCGCCCGAAACGTTCGACCCTAGAGCCCGAGCCATTTCGCCAGAATGTTGCGCTGAACTTCGTTCGTGCCCGAATAGATCTTGCCTCCGATCGAATCGCGGAGCGTGCGTTCGACCTGATAATCCGTCGTAAAGCCGTTTCCTCCGAAGATCTGCACCGTGTCGAGGGCGGTCTGTACGAGGGCCTCGCTGATGAACACCTTCGTCATCGAGGCGTCGATGGCGACGTCGCGGGCCTTGTCGAGGCGGGTGGCGGCCTTGTACGCGAGCAGACGGGCGGCTTCGAGCCGGATCTTCATGTCGACGATCTTGTGCGAGACGGCCTGATATTTCGAGATCTTCTGCCCGAACGACTCCCGCCGGCGGGCATACTTGATGGCCCTGTCCATGAGCCGGTTCATCGTGCCGCAATGCATCGCGCCGATGCACACCCGCTCCCACTCCATCGACTGCGTGAAAATGAGCGTGCCCGAACCCAACTCGCCGAGCATCGCCGAGTCCGGCACCCACACGTCTTCGAGGACGATCTCTCCGATGGGCGAGGTGCGAAGGCCCATCTTCTCGAACTTCTGGCCCGGCGAGAAGCCCGGCGTGTCTTTCTCGACGAGGAAGATCGTGATGCCGCCGTAATAGCCTTTCTCCGCATCCGTCACGGCATAGACCACGGCGAGGTCTGCGACGGGACCGTTCGTGCTCCAGATCTTCGTTCCGTTGATCCGATAGCCGTCGCCGTCTTTCACGGCGCGGGTCTTCATCGCATACGCATCCGACCCCGAGCCCGGCTCCGACATCGCATTGACGGCGATCATCGAGCCGTTGGCGAGTTTCGGCAGGTACTTCGCCTTCTGCTCATCGTTGCCGTGTTTCCAGATGGGAACGACACAGGCGAGCAGGTGGGCGCAGATCGAGAAGGCGAGCCCGCCGTCCTCACAGCCGTACCCGAGCGCTTCGAGCGCGAGAGCCGTCGAGAGCGGGTCCAGGCCCACCCCGCCGTATTCCTCCGGCACCGGCAACCCCTGAAGCCCCATCTCCCCACATTTGAGCCATAGATCATGCGGGAACTCCTGGTTCCGGTCGCGTTCGATGACGCCGTCGTTGAGTTCCTTTTTGGCGAACCGGATGATCTCGTTTCGAAAAACCTTCTGATCCTGGGTGAGCGTAAAATCCATGGTCACGAGGGGTCGAGAAATGATGGGGTGGGAAAACGATGACGAGCGCCGTCGCAATTGCGCGAAGGCGCCCGGGCATCGGTTCGAGCAAGAGCGAACCGGCGCGCTCCATGCGTCACGGAAGCGTCTTCAGACGCTGATAGTCGATCTTGTCCGTGGAGGTCTTCGGCAACGTATCGAGGAACGAGAACCGGTCCGGGATCATGTAGAGCGGCAGGTTTTTCGCGCAGAACTGCTTGAGCCGGATGAGCGACGGCTTCGAATCGTCCATCCAGTTCATGAACGCTTTGATGAGCACGCCGTTTTGCTCGTCCGGCAACGCCACGACGGCCGCTTCCGTCACCGCCGGATGCCGGTAGAGCGCCGACTCGATCTCTCCGAGTTCGACGCGATAGCCCCGGCGTTTGACCATCCGGTCACGCCGCCCGACGAAGACGTAACATCCACCGCCGCCGTCGCGGACGACGTCGCCGGTCTTGTACCACCGCTTGCCGTCTTCGCCGATATGGAACGCCTGCGCATTCCGTTCGGGCAGGTTCCAGTACCCGCGCATCACCGAGCCGCCGGTGACGAGCAGTTCGCCCTCCGCACCCGGCGCCACCTCGCGATAGTCGAAATCCGCCACCATACACTCGTCGCCGGAGCATGCCCGGCCGATGGGATACGGCTCGGTCCGGTCTTCCGGCACGGGGAGATCGACCTCGTAATACGTGCAGACGTTCGTCTCGGTCGGACCGTACAGATTGAAATACCGGGGATGGGGCCAGATTTTCGTGAGCGCCCGGAGGTGCTTCACCGGGAAGACTTCGCCGGCGAAGTTGACGATCCGCAGCGCCGAGTAGTCGTGCGTTTCCATCTTCCCGAACTCGACGAGGAGCCGGAGGATGGAGGGCGTCGAATACCACGCGGTGATGCCGGTCTCAGCGATGACCTGCGCGAGTTGCGCGGGCTGTTTGCCGAGGCTCTCCCCGATGAGCACGAGCGTCGCGCCATGCTTGAGCGGCACGTAGATGTCGAGGATCGAGAGGTCGAAGTGGAACGGCGCGTGGGAGGAGAACTTGTCCTCCGGCGTCGGTTCGAAGACCGTAGAGCACCAGTCGATGAAGCTGAGGGCGCTCGCGTGCGTGTGCATGACCCCCTTCGGCTTGCCCGTGGACCCGCTCGTATAGAGGATGTACGAGAGGTTGTCGGTATCAACCGGCGGGCCTGCCATCGGCTGCGGCGGCACGCTCAAGAGCACGAGGTCCGCACCGTACGGGACCAGATCGTCGAGCGCGGCGACCTCTCGGAGTTCCTGCCCTTCATATTCGCCCCGCAACCCTTCCACCTTCTTCCGGTCGACGAGCACGGCCCTGACGGAGCAGTCTTTGAAGATGAAGGCGTTGCGGGCGGGCGGAGCGCCGGGATCGACGGGCACGTAGGCGGCGTCGGCTTTGAGAATGCCGAAGAGGGACGCAACCGTGCCGATGGACTTCGGCGCATAGATCCCCACCCGGTCGCCCGGCTGCACGCCCAGGGCACGGAGGTGATCCCGTATGCGGTCCGTGATCGCGTTGAGCGCGCCGTACGTGATGGCGGTCGCCCGGCTCGGGTCCTCCACCGCAACGTGCCCGGGCAGACGCGCCGCCGACCGTTCGACGAGATGATCAAGACGATGCATGAGCCTCACATTTTCGAGGAAACGATCTCGGCGATGTCATCGAGCGTGTCGAGGTAATCGGCGCTCATTTCGTGGGCGCTGAACTGCACGCCGAAACGCTCTTCGAGGAAGCCGACCAGCTTCACGGTGGCGATGGAATCGAGGATGCCGCCCGTGATGAGCGGCGTGTCGTCGGTGAGCGCCTCCGGGTCTTCGCCGGGGAGGAACTCGTCGAGGATGTAATCTTTAACGGTGGCTTTGATTTCGCCAGTCTGAACTCCCATGTGTGTGCCTCTTTTTTTTCTTTGGGATTGAAAAGGGTGATGAAGGTCAATTTTTTAAGGGGCGTCATCCCGAAAGAGCATGAGCCGCCTCGCGGTGCGGGGGCATTTCAGGGCTACCCGTCCGTCTCGACGTCGGTGGTCCGGGCCGGGGTCTCTCCGGCGGGCATGAGATTAAGGACGGCGGCCTTCCGAAGCAACTGCTCGGCCAGTTCCTCGCCCAGCAGGCGGTGCGCGCCGGCATTGGGATGCTTGTCCCACGGCGCCAGCTGAAGCATTCGGGTGTCGCGCCCCCGGTAGGCCTGGTCGAGTGAGAGGGTGACAAAACCGGCCTCACGCGCGAGCGCTTCGAGGTGCGACTGCACTTCGCTCAGGTCCTCCTCAGAGTCATACGTGCGCGGCAGGAAGACCCACACCGGTGTGACGCCGCGCGCCCGGCAATCCTCGACGATGCGGCGATACCCCCAGGCAATGATCTCATCGACGAAGGGATGCAACCGGCGCTCCGCCTCCTTCGCGTCCATGCCCGTCTCGATCCCCGCCCGGCGCCGGATGTCCCGGAGGAACTCGTACCGGAGGTCAGCGCCTTCGACGAGCGTGCGCGTGAGCGTGTCGAGCAGGCGCTCGGCATAGTTCGCGTGCGCCATGTAGAGCAACGCATCCGGCTCGAAGTCGAGCACCTTGTCTTCCGTGATGATGACGTTCTGAGGAAGCGCATATCCGGAGACGGCGAAGTTGAGGATCTCGTACCGGTCGTAGCCGCCTTTTCCCGCCAGTTCCTCGTTGAGCCGCCGCTCGGCCACCTCGTCGATGACCTCGTCGTCGTTGACGCCCCACCCCATCTCGTCCGAAGCTCCGAGCAACGCGATGCGATACGTATGCGCCGGCTTGGCTTGCTCATAGTCGCGGTCGCGCATCCCCCACCGGTTCGTGCTGAGCCTGGCCTGTTTGAACGTCGTCTCCACATCCGGGACGAGGCGATACCGGAGGAGGTCGTCCGTGCGCTCGGCGGCTCCGGCCTGCACAATGGTCTGGTCCCACCCTTTCGGGCGGCTGACCTGCACCTGCCAGAGGGCATCGGTGAAATTGCTGGGTTCGAGCAGGGATTCGTAATAGCCGCGTTCGAGCAGATCCTGATCCCGCTGATTGAAGTGCGACTCCTGAAGCGAAGCGACGACCGCACCTCCCCGCTCGCCCAGCAAACCCTGAACGTTCGGCACGCTCAACGCCATCCACAACAACCCGCCGATAGTGGTCGCCATCGCGCTCCTTCGGAAGGACGGGTTCGATCCCGTCACCGACAACGCCACCCCGCGCTCGTTCAACCACTGAATCAATACCCCCGCCAGCACCAACCCCACAAGTCCCAAAAGCAACCACAACCAACTCGCCGCACTACTGCCGGCCGCCACCCCCAGCAACGACACAAACTCCCCCACCGACGAACTCGACCACAGCGTCCACAACACCGTGATCAGAACAAACATTCCCACCACCTTCGACGAGTACACCAGCGAAGCCGCCAACCGCCAAGGCTCCTTTCCCAGCCGTCGCTTCCGACCACGACGTACCTCGCTCACCGCGTTGAAGGCCACCATCACTCCGAGAATGCCCCAGAACAGCATGTCCGGCGCCGTGATCGGAAACTGACCCCGAAGCCAGAACCACTGGTACGAGTGCAGCAACCACGTGCCCACGAACACCACCAGCGTCGCCAACACCAGACCC
>NZ_JBWOPL010000029.1:0-73475 GCF_056451265.1 Rhodocaloribacter sp.
CGAGGGGGAAAACATGCGGGCAGGCTCGGGGAGCAACGGATGATTTCGGCGCGACCGGAGGATTTTTTTCACGTCGGGAGGGATCCCGGGAAAGGGCTTCTCATCTCGAAGAAAAAAAATATTTCAAAGGGGAGGTTATGAAGTCGGATTGCAAAGTGTTTGAAGTATATAGTCCGGAAAATTTTCGACGGATAAAACGTTTTCGGACGGCACGGTCGCACCCGCTCTCCGGAGCGGGTGAGGATTCTAATGGCGGCCCAGCGTCGGTAGACCCCACGTCCCGGAAAGGTCGCACGAAGAGCAGGGGCAGTGAGGCGTTATCGCTCTTGCTTGCGGCTGCGTGCGTCACGGGCGCCCTCTGAGCAGGGAAAAGGATGGGCGCATAAAAAAGCCCTTGCAAAACAAAGGTTTGCAAGGGCTCCGGGTGGGTCCTAGTGGACTCGAACCACCGACCTCTACGATGTCAACGTAGCGCTCTAACCAGCTGAGCTAAGGACCCGTTTTCGGCGGGCACGGAATATATCGAATCCAAACACCGCGTGTCAAGCGATATACGTGTTCAGAAGGCGAGGGATCGCTATGAGGTCAGGAAAACGTCCCCCGCACGGGTTTTTCATGGAAACTTGAACGGTTTCGCAAGGCGAGACGTCGAAGCGGTGCTCTTTAGGGCGTCGTTTTCCTGTCGATACCCCTGCCGGGATCCTCTGACACTTCGAAACCGGAATCATGCAATACGATCACGTCGTCCAGGGAAAGGCCAGGGACCGGGGCCCCCGGATGCGGGTCGTCCGGAAAGCGCCGCCGGCGCCCAGGTTGCGCCGGTTTCCTCCCGTGCTTCAGGTGCTCACCCAGATCCCCCCATACGTAGAACAGCAGTTGAGCGCCATCGCCCTGCAGGCGCACCGGCAGGGGAAGGACCTCTCGGAGGTCTGCCGCGACATCCACTATTACGCCCAGTCCCTCGGTTTCACCGCGACCATCGGGATGCGGGAAGTGTACAGCGCGGACATGCCGTCCTTTCCCGACCAGACCGTCGTCTCTGCGCTGTTGATGGTGGACCTGAAGCCGCTTGCGGCGCGGCATCGACCGGCGGATGCGCGCACCCGTGCCGCCGGATAGTCGCCGCCGATCCAATGGCTTGCTCGCGCGTATGAGGGCCGGACCCGCAACGAGGCTGCCCTCTTCTCCCACCATCTTCACCGACCGTGAACCCGTATTCCCCCGACGAGCGCTCCGTCGTGGCCGACGTCATCGGCGCGCGGCGCACCATCCACACGTTTTTGCCGGAGCCGCCCCCGGAAGCGCTCCTTCTCCGCGCGCTCGAACGGGCGCGATGGGCCCCCAACCACAAGCTCACCGAGCCGTGGCGTTTCTATCTCCTTGGTCCGGAGACGGCGGAGGCCGTCGCGCGGCTGAATGCGGAGATCGTTGCGATGAAAAAAGGGGAGCAGGCGGGGCGGAACAAGCTTGCCCGCTGGCGCACCATGCCCGGATGGCTCGTGATCACCTGCCGGAAAGCCGGGGATCCGCTCCGCGAGCGGGAAGACTATGCGGCCTGTTGTTGCGCCGCGCAGAATCTGATGCTCGTGTTGTGGAGCGAAGGCATCGGGACGAAGTGGAGCACCGCCCCGGCCACGCGCGATCCGCGCTTCTTCGAATTGCTCGGCATCGATCCGGCGGAGGAGACGGTGGTGGGGCTGTTCTGGTACGGTTATCCCGCCGAGGCGCCCGAGAAGGCCCGTCGCCCCGTCGCCGAGGTGCTGAAAAGGCTGCCGTGACGTTCGGGCTAAAACGTCAGGCGGAGGTCGAGGCGGGGGAGGCTCGTGTCGGGCGGGGGCGGGCCGAGCGTGAGTGAGAGGTGGGCGGCGCCGTTCGTGCGGTTGGCGGCGCGCACGGCGAAAAGCCCGGCAATGATCCGGTTGCTCACGAGCGCGGCGAGGAACACGAAGCGGCGGTTGCGAAGCGTTTCGGAGTCGCTCCGCAGGCGGCGGAATTTCTGGAAGTCCTCCTCCGTCTCCCACGCCCACTGGAAGGAGCGTTCGCTCACGTAGTCGAGTTGATCCCAGGCGCGGTTGCGGAGCTGCACTGCGAGGTATTCGTCCGAGGAATGGAAGGCGGCGAGGTTGAGGAAGAAGGTCCGGTCCTTCCCTTCGATCTCGGCGTGGGCGCGCGTGGCGGCGAGCGTCTCGAAGCTTTGCACGAGCGCGTCCCTCCGCCATTCCGTTCCAATCAGCCCGAGCCACAGTCCGGCGTCGGCGAAGGCGAAGAGCGTCCCGCCGCCGCCCCACCTCCCGTTCTGCGCATACCGGTGCCCGAGGCCCGGGAAAAGGAGGCTCATCGCGAAGGCTTTTTGCGGAGATTTCGGGCGCACCGTCTCCGGGATCGGCCGCTCTTGCGCCGGGGCGGGGCAGGCACAGACGAGCATCAGGAGGGCCGTGAGAAGACCTTTTTTCATGGAGGGAAGAGGCATGGCGTGTAGGGGCCGGCGTGGTGCTTCACAGGATCGCGGGTTCCATCCGGTATCGGCGTTTATCGTCCGAATGAAGCGGAAGGCAAAAAATCTCGAGCGTTCGATGGCCCGGAATAGGTCGTCGCTTCGTATCCTGTCCCGTCCGGATCGTCCTAAGATACCCCGTCCCCGTCCCCGGTTCCCATGCATTTCGACATTCATCACGCGCATCCGTGGGACCTCTCGCCGCGGGAGGCCGTCGCGCTTCAGCGGAGGCTTGCCGCCGAGGTGCGAGAGGAGCCGCTCGGGTCGCCCGTCGAGACGGTGGCGGGCGTGGACGTGAGCGTGCGCGGGGACCGTGTGCAGACGGCCGTCGTGGTGCTCCGGCTGCCGGGGCTGGAGGTCGTCGATGAGGCCGTATGGCGCGGGCCGGTCGTCTTTCCGTACGTCTCGGGGCTGCTGAGCTTTCGGGAGATCCCCGCCATCCTCCCGGCGCTCGAACGGCTCTCCGTGCGCCCGGACGTGTTCATGACCGACAGTCAGGGGCTGGCGCACCCGCGCCGCTTCGGGCTTGCCTGCCACCTCGGCGTGCTCCTCGATCATCCCACCTTCGGTGTGGCCAAGACACGGCTGTGGGGGCGGTACGACGACCTCGGGCCGGAAAAGGGCGCAACGGCTCCCCTGTACGACAAAGGGCAGGTCATCGGCGCGGCGGTCCGGACACGGACGGGCGTCAAGCCGGTGTTCGTGAGCATCGGCCATCGCATCACGCTCGACGAAGCCGTCGGCCTCACGCTCGCCTGCGCGCCGAAGTACAAGATCCCCGAGCCGACGCGCCTGGCTCATCATCTGAGCCGGAAAGTGTGAGAGTGGGTCAGGAACTCGCGTCCTAGAAATCCACCCGGAGCCGCACGTTGACGGTGCGGGGCGTCAGGCGTGTCGGGATGCGGTTCCAGATGCCGGAGGCGTCGGGCACCCACGTATAGGCGACCGTGTTGATCATGTTGAAGACGTTGAGGATCTCCCCCGTGAGTTGAAGGCGCACGGGTCCGTTGAGGCCTTCGTCGAAGAGCACGATGTTTTTCGTCAGGCCCATGTCGAAGCGGAAATAGCGGGGATAGCGGGCCGAGAAGCGGTCGCCGGGGACCTGGGCGACGAGCGAGCCGAGGCGGGGGCCGGGGATGGGCGGCGTGTACGGCAGGCCGCTTCCGAAGAGCGTGCGCATGTGGATCTTCCACGTTTCATCGCCGGGGATATAATCCTGCACGAAGATCGAGATGGTGTGCCGCTGATCCGTCGGGCGGGGAATGCTGCCCCGGTTGTGCGTCGTGAGGAACGGCTCGACGAAACGCTCGCGGGCGACGAGGAAGCTGTAGTTGACCCAGCTTTCGAGGCCCGGCACGAACTCGCCCCGGAGTTGAAGGTCGAGTCCGTACGTGTCGCCCGAAGCGTCATTCTCGCCCGAATAGAGGACGCGGACGTTTGCGATGTCGTACGTGATGAGGTTCGAGAGGCGTTTGTAATACGCCTCGCCGCGGAGGTAAAAGCGCTGTTTCGGGAAGAAATACTCGACGCCGCCGACGAACTGCATCGAGCGCTGGGATTTCAGGTCGCGGTTGATGGCGCCGAGGATGGATTCTCCGGGGGCGGGCTGTCCCCGGAACTCGCGGTAGGTGGGGGTCTGGTAATAGAGGCCCCATGCGCCGGTGAGGGTCGTGCGCTCGTCGAGGCGATAGCGGGCCGTGAGGCGGGGGGAGAGGGTGAACTCGTCGTTGAAGGAGAAGTAGTCCGCGCGCACGCCTGCCGTGACGAAGAAGCGTCCGGGTCGGTCGGCGAAGACGTCGAAGGCGTCCTGGAGGTAGACGCCGGTCTGGTATGCGTCGAACGTGGCGGCGTCGGCGAGTTCGTTCGCCACGATGCGGACGACCTCGCCGTCGGTGGAGCGGCCGACCACGGCGGAGCCTTCGTCGAGGCGGTCTTCGAAGGTGAGGCGGCGCGCGAACAGGCCCCCTTCGAGGCCGTGCCGCTCCGTCGAGTAGATCCACCGGCTCTGCGCGGTCCACATTTTCACCCGCACGCGGTTGTTCGCGCGGTCTTCCTGTCGGGACGTGCCCACGGGGAAGAGCCCCTCGCCGCCCTGCGGGTTGTCGCTGCCGGGATCGACCTGGAAGAGCACCGACGAGCCGCTGAGTTCGAACACCTCATCCTCGACCGTCTCGAAGTACGACGCGTCGTGCTCGAGGCTCAACTTCGGCGAGAGGCGGTCCGAGAGGCGCACCCCGGCGAAGCGGGTCTCATAGCCGTCGCGCTCTTCGTTGCCGGGGTCGTACGTGATCCACAGCGATTTCAGGTTCGACGGGGCCTGCCGGCTGTCCTGACTGAGGGTGCCGAAAAACGTTTTGCGGGTGTTGGGATCGAGGGTGAAGGTGTGCTCGGCCCAGATGCCGAGGGCTTCGATCTCGTGTCCCGGCGCGAGCGTGAAGGCGACCATTGCCTGGACGTCGGTGAAGTCGGGGTTGTAGTTTCCCTTGAGCTCCTGAGTGGCGAAGAAGCGTCTCGGCCGCGATTTCCGCACGCCGACGAGCCATCCGAGTCGTCCGTCGAGGGCCGAGGAGCTGCCGCTGAAGCCTGCGTCGAGGAGCGAGGCATAGGCCGAGCCTCGGAGCCGCTCGCGCGTCCGGTCCGGGCGACGGTAGCGGACGTCGAGCGCCGAGGAGAGCTTGCCGCCATACCGCGCCGGGAAGCCGCCCGTATAAAACGTGATGCGGTCGGCCAGTTCGATGTTGAGCAAACTGAGGCCTTCCTGTTCGCCCTGCCGGGGGCGGAAGGGGAGGAAGACCTCGAAGCCGTTGATGAAGATGAGGTTCTCGTTGAAGCCGCCGCCGCGCACGGAGTACTGGTTCGACAGCTCGTTGTTGGTCACTACGCCCGGCAGGGCCTTGAGCGCGCGGAGACCGTCGTTGATGGGCAACGGCATGTCCTGGACGGTGCGCGGATGCAGTTCGTACACGCCCGCCTCCTCGGGCGCGGCGCGACCCTCGACCGTCACCCCCCCCATCTCGATGGTTGCTTCACCGAGACGCACGTCGAGCGTCGTGGCGCGACCACGACGTACGGAGACCGAGTCGAGCCGGGGGGTGTATCCGATAGCGGAGAAGCGGAGGAGATAGCGGCCTTCGGGCAGTCGGAGCGTATATCGGCCGTCCGTGTCCGTGGCCGTGCCGAAGTTCGTGCCGTCGACGAGGATCGTCACGCCGGGGATGGGTTGACGGGTCTCGGACTCCGTCACGCGGCCGTTCACCTCGCCCCAGTTTTGCGCCCGCGCGCCCGGAACGAGGGCCGTGAGGAAGAGGATCAGCCAGAAGGGAGCGAAAAAACGCATGAGCGGACTACGACGGTTCGACGAGAGCGGAGGACGTGAGCGTGTAGTATCGGTCGGTCGATGCGCGTTTTTCGTAGGTGACGGGAAAGCGAAAGGGGGGGCGGGGTGGGGAAAACGGGACGGCCTTCAAATCGTTCCGAGACCGGCCCCGGGTTCATGCTCCATCCGATGCGTGCGTGAGGGAGAGGCCATACGCCCGGAGAACGTCCGAATCACGAATTTATCTACGGCTATGCGCTTCGAAAAGGGGAAAAGCCGTCCCTCTCGCTCAATACGCCTTTGCGAACACCACGCGCCCTTTCGACGGTTTCCCGGTGAGCATATCGACGCCGGGTTCTTCGGCGCGGTCGAGGGGGATGCACCGGATGGTGGCTCTGGTCTCGTCCTTGATGCGGGCTTCCGTCTCCGCCGTTCCGTCCCAGTGGGCAAGGACGAAGCCGCCTTTTTCCTCGAGCACGGTCTTGAAGTCTTCGTACGTGTCGACGGAGGTGGTGTGCTCTTCCCGGAATCGTACGGCGCGGTCGAAGAGGTTCTGCTGGATGGCGTCGAGCGTGTCGCGGATGCGTTCGGTGAGGCCTGCCTGCGGGACGACCTCCTTGGTCCGCGTGTCCCGCCGGGCCATCTCGATGGCGTCGTTCCGCACGTCGCGGGGGCCGAGCGCCAGCCGGATGGGCACGCCCTGCACCTCGTACTCGTTGAACTTCCACCCCGGGCGATACCCCTCGCGGGCGTCGAGCTTGACCGAGATGCCGGCGGCCATGAGGCGCTCGCGGATGCGTTCGGCGGCTTCGAGCACCGCCGACTTGTCCGCATCCTTCCGATAGATTGGCACGATGACCACCTGTGTGGGGGCGAGGCGGGGCGGGAGCACGAGGCCCTGGTCGTCCGAATGCGTCATGATGAGCGCGCCGATGAGCCGCGTCGAGACGCCCCACGAGGTGGACCAGACGTATTCGAGTTCGTTGTCGCGGTTCTGAAACGTGCAATCGAACGCCTTCGCGAAGTTCTGCCCGAGAAAGTGGCTCGTGCCTGCCTGAAGCGCCTTTCCGTCCTGCATCAGCGCCTCGATGCAGTACGTCTCCACGGCTCCGGCAAAGCGCTCGCTCGCCGTCTTCACCCCCTTGATGACGGGGACGGCCATGTAATCCTCGGCGAAAGAAGCATAGAGGTCGAGGATCTTCAGCGTCTCTTCCATCGCTTCGGCTTCGGTGGCGTGGGCGGTGTGCCCCTCCTGCCAGAGAAACTCCATCGTGCGGAGAAAGAGCCGCGTGCGCATCTCCCACCGAACCACGTTTGCCCACTGGTTGATCAGCAGGGGCAGGTCGCGCCAGGACTGTATCCACCGGCTGTACGTGTCCCAGATGATCGTCTCGCTCGTGGGACGGACAATGAGGTTCTCTTCGAGCTTCGAGGCGGGGTCGGGGATGAGCCCCGATCCGTCTTCGGCCATCTTCAGGCGCGAGTGCGTGACGACGGCGCATTCCTTCGCGAAGCCCTCGACGTGCGCCGCTTCCCGCTCGAGGAAAGACTGCGGGATGAAGATCGGGAAGTAGGCGTTTTCATGGCCGGTAGCCTTGAACATCCCGTCGAGCACGGCCTGCATGTTCTCCCAGAGGGCATAGCCGTTCGGACGGATGATCATGCACCCCCGCACCGGCGAATAGTCGGCGAGCCGGGCAAAGCGCACGACGTCGAGGTACCACTGCGAATAGTCGTCGGCGCGGGGTGTGATAGCGTCAGCCATAATGTACAGTCGATGAGGTGATTCGGAGACAGCCGGAGAACACAGGCAACCTTATACGTTTCGGTCGGCAGGTTTGGAAGAGGCGGCCTGGTATTTGCCGTAATTTCAAAAGGTCTCTTTCGGTTACCTTCTGCGCCTGGAGAGCGGCCAAAAAGGCATATCCGCGACGCAGGAGGTATGGATGGAAGCCGGGCGGAGAATATACCTGCCGTTGCCTCTGTTCGCAAAGAAGGATCGCGGGAAGTATCCTTGAAAACGGGAAAGATTTTGGCTACCGTTCAGAGGTAGCGTTCGGACATAAGGTGTACCAGGGGGTGATGAAGATGAAATGGCTGTCTCAAAGGGTTTCCAGGTGGTTCACGTTCACGCCCGTCGTGTTGTTGCTCTTCGGTCTGACGGGCTGCTATACCCAACTGGCGGTGGTGGACGAGGAAGGGTACGGCGATGAGCCCGAGTATACGGAAGTGGAGGAGTACGATGAGGACGGAAACGTCGTCGTGCATCGCTATTATGACGAAGACGAGTACTACGACGAGGACGAAGAATACTATTACGAGGACGATCGGGATCGTCCGTATCGCTATCGTGCCTACTTCGCTCGCTTCTATGATCCCTTCTTCTACGACCCGTTCTTTTACGATCCCTTTTTCTATGATCCGTACTATTACGGGTCCGGCTTTCACATCAGCCTGGGGTTCGGCTTCGGGTACGGCGATCCGTTTTATTACAGTCCCTTTTATCGTAGCCCGTTCTATACGTATGGCGGGTTTTACGGCTATCCGTATTACGGCGGAGGCTCGGTCGTAGTGGTGCGTCCGAACCGGCTCTACCGGCCGCGCGGGAGCACGATGGGGCGGAGCACACTCGCGAGCAGCCGCCGGGGGACGCGCGGATACGTCCGGGGCGGCGCCACGCGGGACGGCGTCGGGCGGAGCGCCGGGGACGACTCGCGGATCACGACACGTTCGAGCGGGCGCACCATTGTGAGGAGCGGCTCCTCCGGGACGTCGGCGAGCAAGACGGACGGCGCGCGGCGCACGCGAAGCACCGTGCGCTCGTCGAGCCGGAACCAGGGGCGGAGCGCGACGGGACGCAGCGCCACCCGCGCGCGTTCGTCCTCGCGTTCGAGCGGCAGCCGGGGCGTCGTCCGGGGTTCGTCTACGCGGAGTTCCGAGTCACTCGGCCGGTCCTCTTCACGGAGATCCTCGAAAGGGAGTGTGCGTTCGTCTTCGAGACGTTCGTCGCAGAGCCGGGCGGTGCGTCATTCCTCCGGCAGTTCATCGCGGAGTGGATCGGTGCGACGTGCGCCCAGTCGCTCGTCAAGCCGTTCCTCGGGCAGCGCGTCGAAAGGCCGCAGCGCCCCGAGTCGTTCGAGTGGATCGGCCCGCAGCGCCCCGAGTCGTTCGTCGAGCCGCTCTTCCGGGCGGAGCAGCTCGAGCAGTCACCGGCGCGGGCACTGAATGCGCCGGCTCGTCGATCCGATCCAACATATTGCTCATGAATGAGCCGGGGAGAGGCCCGTGCGGATGTGCGGGCCTTTTCTGCGTTCGGGAAATATTCGCAATTTTAAGTGCAAATCCCTTTAAAACAAAAATTTGACGTGAAGGATAGTCCTATGGAAAAGATCAAGAGGACCTCGCGTGCGCGCCGGCTCGCCTGGCTGGCCGTGATCGTCGGA
This sequence comes from Rhodocaloribacter sp., assembly GCF_056451265.1. Classification (NCBI taxonomy): domain Bacteria; kingdom Pseudomonadati; phylum Rhodothermota; class Rhodothermia; order Rhodothermales; family Rhodothermaceae; genus Rhodocaloribacter; species Rhodocaloribacter sp. The sequence goes on from NZ_JBWOPL010000029.1 coordinate 9,254, forward strand.
CTGGCGGCGGCGGGACCTGCGGCGCAGGCACAGACGGGCGAAGATGCCCTCCGTTTCTCCAGCCGTTTCCCGGCGTTCGGCCCGCGGATGACGGGTATGGGAGGCGCGGGCATCGCGGGGGTGGCGGACTACTCGGCGCTGGTCGTCAACCCGGCCGGGCTGGGCTATTTCAAGCGCTCGGCCTTCTCCGGCTCGATGGCCTCGATCCTCACCAGGGACGACGGCATCTATCGCGTGCCGGGCTTCTCGAACGGGCTCGACAACGACGTGAGCGACACCCGCCTCGGGCATGCCGCCTATGTCTATCGCGCCCCGACCCGGCGCGGCGCGCTCACCTTCGCCGCCTCCTTCAATCAGGTGAACACTTTCGAACGCGACCTGGTCTTCTCCGGCGAGAACCCGAACAATTCCATCACCGACTTCTTCATGCCGTTGCCGGGTGAGTTCACCCTCGAAGAAGACGATCAGGGCATCTTTCCTTCCTTCACCCGTGACCTCTCGTTTATCGCCTTCGAGACCTTCGCCATCGACCTCGACCCCGAACTGGTCGATGCCGGAGACCCCGTCCCGTTCGTGCCGGCGGTGACGAGAGGCACGGTGGCGCAGACGGGGAGCGTGACGGAGGAGGGGAGCATGAAGGAGATCAACTTCGGCGGGGCCGTCGAAGCCTCGCGCGGGGTGATGGTCGGCCTCTCGGTCAACGTCCCCTTCGGCACGTACAAGTTCCTCCGCATCTTCGAGGAAGAGGACCTCTTCAACGACAACGACGGCAGTTTCGGCACGACCGACTTCGACTTCCTCCGTCTCGAAGAGCGCATCCGTTCGAAGCTCATCGGCGTCAATGCGCGGGGCGGGGTGTCGGCGGCGCTCGCGCCTCAGGTTCGGGTGGGCTTTACCATCGAGTCGCCCACGTATTACAGCATCGATGAGGACTTCGACACCCGTCTGGAGACGTTCTTCGACAATGGCGATGTGTTCGTCTACGGGGATCAACCCGACGAGGACGCGGGCTCGGGCGTCTTCGAGTACACCGTCACGACGCCGTGGCGCATCGGGGCGGGGCTCGCGCTCCGAAATGCCGGCTTCACCCTCTCCGCAGACGCCGAATACGTGGATTGGTCACAACTCGAACTCGACGATGCCGACGGCACGTTCGTCGACGAGAACCGTCGCATTCGGCAGGATTTCGAGGCTGTCGTCAACACGCGGCTCGGCGTCGAGTACCGGCTTGGTGTGCTCGCGCTCCGGGGCGGCTTCGCGTATCAACCCGACCCCAACGGCGCGAACGAACTCGACCGAAGCAAAACGTTCTATTCCGCCGGGTTCGGATACCGTTTCTCCCGGCAGTTCGGCGTCGATTTCGGATGGATGCAGGAGCGCTTCGACGACCGGTACCGCCCGTACGTCGAGGTTGCCGACGCGCCGGTGGTCGAGGAGGAGGTCATCCGCAACCGCTTCGTGCTCGGGTTCAAAGCGTTCTTCTAAAAGGCAGCTACCTTTGCGATAAGGGGCGCGTCCGGGATGGGCGCGCCCTTTTTTTATGCGCGAAAAGGCGTAGGGACATGCTCCGTCAGGCTTCGGATTACAGGGGAAAGGGCATTCAACCGACCGAAAAAACCATGAAACACCGCTTTCCGGATACCCGGTCAGCGCAGTTCTTGGGATCGATGACGACACATGCACAGGGTTCGCTTTGGCGGAGGTGGCGACGATGCAACAAATGATGGGATGGAGATGGTCGGCGGCGCTCGTGTTTTTCCTGATCGCCGGTCCGGTCTTCGGGCAGGTGGCTGGTTTTCAGAAGATCAGCGACACCGAGGGCGGCTTCACCGGCACGCTCGATGACCTGGACGTATTCGGTAACGGCCTCGCCGTCATCGGCGATCTCGACGGCGACACCGTGCCGGATCTCGTCGTGGGCGCTCCGCTCGACGACGACGGCGGCGGCGCTTCGTTCTCGGACTATGGCGCGGTGTACGTGCTTTTCATGAATACCGACGGCACGGTGAAGGGCTTCCAGAAAATCAGCGCGACGGAAGGCGGCTTCACGGGAGGGCTTGGCACGCTGGATAACTTCGGCGCCGGCGCGGCGGGCATCGGCGACCTCGACGGCGACACCGTGCCCGACCTCGCCGTGGGCGTCCCGCTCGACGACGACGGCGGCGGGGATCGCGGCGCCGTGTACGTGCTTTTCATGAACCCCGACGGCACGGTGAAGGGCTTCCGGAAAATCAGCGACACCGAGGGCGGCTTCACCGGCACGCTCCACGATCAGGACTATTTCGGATGGTCGATCGCCGCGCTCGGGGATCTCGACGGCGATGCGGTGACGGACCTCGCCGTCGGCGCCCGCGTCGATGACGACGGTGGTGTGAACCGCGGCGCGGTGTGGATCCTCTTCATGAACCCCGACGGCACGGTGAAGGCCCAGCAGAAGATCAGTTCGACCTCGGGCGGCTTCACCGGCAGCCTCGACGATGGGGCGGAGTTCGGCGTGTCCGTGGCTCCGCTCGGCGACCTCGACGGGGACGCCGTGCCCGACCTCGCCGTGGGCGCCGACCGGGACGAAGGCGCCGAAGGCTCGGCATGGGTCCTCTTCCTCAACGCCGACGGCACGGTGAAGGCACAGCAGGAGATCAGTTCGACCTCGGGCGGCTTCACCGGCAGCCTCGACTCCGGCGACGGGTTCGGCTTCGCCGTGGCTAAGCTCGGCGACTTCGACGGCGACACCGTGCCCGACCTCGCCGTGGGCGCTCCGCTCGACGACGACGGCGGCGCGGATCGCGGCGCCGTGTACGTGCTCCTCATGAACGCCGACGGCACGGTCCGGAACACTTATAAGATCAGCGACACCGAGGGTGGCTTCACCGGCACGCTCGATGATCTCGACCACTTCGGATGGGCCCTCGCGTCGGTGGATGACCTCGACGGCGACGGCGTCGTGGACCTCTTTGTGGGCGCTCCGCTCGACGACGACGGCGGCGCGGATCGCGGCGCGGTGTACGCGCTCTTCCTTGACGACGCCGTGCTCCCGGTGGAACTCGCCTCGTTCGAAGCGCTCGCAGACGGGGCCGCGGTGACGTTGCGGTGGCGCACGGCCTCCGAGACGAACAATGCCGGCTTCATGGTGGAAGGATGCCGGGCGGACGCTTCGGAGGTGTGGCGCTCGTTTGGCTTCGTCGAGGGCGCGGGGACGACCACCGAAGCGCGGGCGTATGCCTTCCGCATCGCAAGCCTCGCGCCCGGTCCGTACCGCTTCCGTCTCCGGCAGATTGACTTCGACGGCGCTTTTACCTTCGGCCCCGAAGTGGAAGTCTCGGTGACGACGCCGGGGCGGTTCTTCCTCTCGGACGTTTATCCGAATCCGCTCAACCCGCAGGCGCACGTCACGCTCGCGGTGTCGCGCGCGCAGCTCGTGAGCGCGGCCGTCTATGACCTTGCGGGTCGACGCGTCCGCCTCCTCTTCGACGGTGTGATGGCGGCCGACGAAGCCCGCACGTTCGTCGTGGACGGGGCAGGGTTGCCCAGCGGGGTCTACGTGCTCCGCGTCCTCGGCGAGACCTTCACGGCCACGCGCGCGATGGTCGTGCTCAAGTGACCGGCGTCAGTCGCTCTGCCGTTGTGCGCGGCGGCGTTCCCGCATGAGGCGTCGGTAGGCGTCGGCGGCCCGGTTGTGCTCGCGGAGCGTGCGGCTGAACGTATGCGTGCCGTCACCGTTCGCCACGAAATAGAAATACCGGTGCTTCTCGGCGCGGAGAACGGCGCGCACCGTGGAGGGCGCGGGGTTGGTGATGGGACCGGGGGGCAACCCGCGATACCGGTACGTGTTGTACGGGTGGTCGCGTTCGTAATCGCGGAAGAGCAGGCGTCGTTTCTGACCCTCGGCGGCGAGGATCGCGTACTGCACCGTCGGGTCCGCCTGGAGCGCCCAGCCGGCGCGGAGGCGGTTGAGGTACACCCCGGCCACGCGCGGTTTCTCGGTCTCGTCGTGCGTCTCCCACTCGACGATCGAGGCGAGCGTGAGGACGTCGTCCGGCGAGAGGTCCGGCGGGTCCGGCGCGGCGCTCACTTCTTTTCGGTAAAACGTGTCGAAGGCCTGCTTGACCTTTCGCACGACCGTCGGCGCGTCGGTGAGCCAGTAAAAAAAGTAGGTCTCCGGCATCATGTATCCGAAGAGATGGGTCGAATCCGTGCCGAGTTCGGCGGCGAGGGCGGGATCCCGGAGGGCGCCGAGGAAATCCTCCGGGGAAAAGGCCATCTCGCGCGCGACGACGGCGGCCACGACCTCCGGGCGAGAGCCGGGCGGTATGGTCAGCCGGACGGGGGTTTGAAGCCCTTTTCGAAGCGTTTCGAGGAGATCCCGGTTCGACGCGCCGGCCTTGAAGACATAGTGCCCGGCCTTGATCTGATCGCCCCAGCCGGTGAGTCTCGCCAACCATACGAACGACGTGCGGGCTTCGAGCACACCGCGGGCCTCGAGCGAGTCCACCGCGGCCTCGAAGCCCGCGCCGCGCGGGATCCATACGCTCCGTTCGTCCTCGAAGGCGGGGGTGTTCGGGGCGAAGGCGAGCCGGTAGACCGCCGCCGTGAGTCCCGCTCCGAGGATCACGAGCGCGAGCGCCGCCGTCCATGCTTTCGACTTCATCTTCACCGATCTGGGGTCTGTGTCCGGGGTGTCCTGTCTTCGAACGCCGTGTTCACGGGTCCGGTTCATCCTGATATTTTCGGCGTTCGAGCGCCCGGGTCTCGTCGATGATGCGTTCGAAGAGGCGGCGCACGGCTTCGGAGGGGAGCGGGCCGGGGTTGGCGTTGAACACGTTGTCGAGCACCTGCTCTTCGCGGCTCGGCACGTACACCGGCATGCCGAGGCGCTTTTTGAGGTGACCGATGACGTTGGCGCACCGGGAACGCTCGTTGAGGAGCTGGAGGATGGCCCGGTCGAGGGCGTCGATGCGCTCGCGCCACGGTCCGAGGTCGTCCGCCGTGGGTTCATCCGGGACGTCGGGCGGGGCGGCGGCGAGAGGGGTGAGCGCGTCGAGGACGGTCTGGATCATGGGAACTTCGGGCGGCGGGAAGCAGGGATGAACCGGTGGAACTATCGGAGGGCGAGGCCGGGTTCCGCCGTGAGGGTGAGCGGGCTCGTGAGGCCGGCCTCGAGCTTGAAGCGACCGGTGACGGCGATCATGGCGGCGTTGTCCATGCAATAGGCGAGCGGGGGCATGTACAGTCTGAAGCCTTCTTCGCGGCCGAGCGTCTCGGCGGCGGCGCGGAGCGCCGTGTTTGCCGAGACGCCGCCCACCACGGCCACGTGCCGCGCGCCGGTCTCGCGCACGGCCCGCCTCAGCGGGTCGATGAGCATGTCCACGACGGCCTGCTGAAAGGCAGCGGCGAGGTCGGGAAGACGGTTGGTGAGGAGGGCGGCCCGCTCTTCCTCGGAAAACTTGTTCAGGTAATACAGCACCGACGTTTTGATGCCGCTGAAAGAGAAGTCGAAGCCGGGGAGGCGGGTGCGGGGAAAGGTGCGGAAAGCGGGATCGCCGGTGGCGGCGAGGCGGTCGATCTCCGGGCCGCCGGGGTAGCCCAGGCCGAGGAGCTTCGCCACCTTGTCGAAGGCTTCTCCGGCGGCGTCGTCGCGGGTGCGTCCCAGGCGGGTGTGGCGGAAGCCCTCTTCCACGAGCACGAGTTCGGTGTGCCCGCCCGAGACGACGAGGCACAGGTACGGGAACGGCGGCGCGGGCGGCTCGATGAAGACCGAATAGATGTGGCCTTCGAGGTGGTTCACGCCGACGAGGGGCACGCCGAGGCCGAAGGCGAAGGCCTTGGCGAAACTCAGCCCCACGAGCAGCGAGCCGGCCAGCCCCGGCCCGTACGTGACGGCCACCGCGTCGAGGTCGACGCGCGTCACGCCCGCCTCCTCGAGCGCCGCCTCCACCACCGGCACGATCAGACGCTGGTGCGCGCGCGAGGCCAGCTCCGGCACCACGCCCCCGAAGCCCGCGTGCACCCGCTGCGACGAGACGACGTTCGACCGCAACGCATCCCCCGCTACCACCGCTGCGGAGGTGTCGTCACACGAGCTCTCGATGCCGAGAAGGAGGGGAGACGAAACGTCATTTTTCATGCATCTCGAAGGAAAGCGGAGAAGCGAACGGGCACTGGTGAATGCGGGAATCGCCGGGAAGGTTTCATCTCGCGCCGGCGGCGGGGGAGATGAAAAATTACCCTGTCCGGAACCTCGCCCGACAGAACAAAGGGGGGGCGCGTTTCGTTATTGACAAACCCACGCCCTCACGCTATACTAAAGTATTCCAGACCATCGTATCCGAGGTTCTCATGCGAAAGGCGCTTTTCATCTCCTGCATCGTGCTCATGCTCGGCATCACCCTCCCGGCCAGGGCGCAGCTTCGCCAGGACGCCAACGTGCAGAATGCGCCGGTACGGCTGTACGACCAGAGCGGCTTCACGCTCAACAAATTTTTCAGCCCCGCGCATTTCAAAATGAACCACTCGTTCGAGATGTCGGCCGGGTCGTTCGGCGGCCGGACCTCGTCGCTGGCGATGTACACGAACACGATGGCGTGGCAGTTCAGTTCCAAACTTGCCGCGCGTGTCGACGTGGCGTTTGCCTTCTCCCCGCTCGGCAATGGGGGCGTCGGAGGAGTCTCGCGGGGCAATCAGGGGCAGGTCTTTCTTCGGAACGCGGAGATCGCCTGGCGGCCGACGGAGAACATGCAGTTAAACATCTCGGTGCGGCAGAGCCCCTATGGCCTCTATGCCAGCCCCTATGGCGCCTATGGGACGTATGGCGGATATAACCGCTTTACGGCCGGGCTTCACTCCGGCTCACGAGACCTTTTCTGGAACGATAACCTGCGTTAGGCGCGTTGGCTGAGCGTCGGAACGCCCGGGACTTTTGGCGCGGCACGCCCCGAGGGGAGGTGTCGCGCTTTTCATTGGCGCCCGTCTGAGAAAGCGAAACGACCGTATGGGCACATCTTCGCAGGGGAAAGGACAGCTTCTTCTCAACGTCTCGCTCGTGGTCCTGGGGCTGGCGGCGTTGGTCCTGATCTATGCGCTCGCCGCCCGCTTCCTCTTTCCGCGCACCGATCCGATCCGCGAAGCGAATCCGGCGGGTCTCGTCGGAGCATACATTCAGGTCGAGGTGCGCAACGGCTGCGGCGTCAGCGGACTGGCGGGCCGCGCAACGATGTACCTCCGCCGCCACGGTTTCGACGTGGTGGAGGTCGGGGATCACACCTCCTTCGACGAGCCCTATTCGTACGTCGTCGATCGTGTGGGCGACCTCGAATCCGCCCGCAAGGTGGCCCTCGTCCTCGGCATCTCCGAGACGCGCGTCCGGCAGGAGATCCGCCCCGAGTATTACCTCGACGCTACGGTCGTCATCGGGAAGGACTATGCGTCGCTCAAACCGTTCCGCGAGGAATGACCGGCGCCGGCCCGAACCTCGGAAGGGGATCGGGCGTCTCACCATACGTCGCCCCGTGGGTTGCGGCCCGGGGGCACGCGGAGGCCTCGAGACGCAAGAGGAGATGCAACCCGCGCGCATCCGCCCTCGAAGAACCCCCTTCCGTCAACCGATCGGGAGCGGAAGGAGCACCGGGCTTCGCTCGATGCTTCACGAGGAAGGTAAAAAGGTTCGCGCGCTCACCTTCGCCTGAAAAATGACCCAGACCAAAATGGATGATCCCTGCCTATGACAACTTCCGGCAATTCTCTCATTCCACCCCGGACCGAGAAGAAAAAAAGAACCACTCGAACCCCCGCCCGAACCCTGGCCGCACGTGCGGCCGATGCCGCGCTCGAGAAAAAAGGGCATGACGTGGTGGTGATGGACATGCGTGAAGTGAGCGGCGTAGCCGACTACTTCGTGGTCTGCACCGGCGACTCGGAGCTTCAGATCAAGGCCATCGCCGATGCGGTGGAGGATCGGCTGAAGACCGAGTTTCGCGAGCGCCCGTGGCACAAGGAGGGCTATGAGCACCGTCAATGGGTGCTGATCGACTACGTGGACGTCGTCGTGCACGTCTTTAACGAGGAGAAAAGGGCCTTTTATGACCTGGAGCGTCTCTGGGGCGATGCGCAGAGCGAACGCGTCACCGACGAGGCCGGCTTCGGGGCGACCGTACGGCCTGGAGAGGCTTCCTCGGAGGAAGCGCCCGTCTCCGGGGAGCGGACGGACGTATGAACGATGCGGACGGACGTATGAATGATTTCGCCCGTCGCCCGTGCCGGACGGCGTGGCTGCTCGGCCTCGCAGCGATGTTGCTGGCAGGCTGTCTGCCGTCGCGTCCCGCCGAGCGCCCGCCCGACGACCGGTTCGGAAACCGCATCGAAGGTCAGGGCCCCGACGGCCGTCGGACGGTCGTTATCACGCCGCCGGACACGGCCCGCACGTATCTGTACTATCCGGCCGTCTACGACACGGTGCACGTCCGTCCCGCCGTTCCCACGGACGCGCATACGGCCGTGCCGGTGGAGGTGCTCGTCAAAGGCGCGTTCCCTGATGCCTGCATGGAACTCCACGACGTGACGCAGAAGCGCGCCGGGCATCTGGTGGAAGTCACGCTCATCATGCGGAAGCCGCAAGGGGCGGTCTGTGCCTCGGTGCTCCGTCCGTATCGCTTCTACCTGACCCTCGAAGGGCTGTATGAGCCGGGCAACTACACGCTCAAGCTGAACGGGAAGGTCCACCCCTTCGTTGTGCGCGCGCCGGAGACGGAGAACTCATGAGCCGCGGGCGGCCCCGCTACGGAGTGCCGGAGACCGTGTCGGGCGAGGGGCCGCGTGCGCGCTCGTAGAGGTCGCGCAGTTCTTCGGGCGTCTGGCGATACGTGGAGTCGTCGAGCACCTCGGCGAGGCGCGCGCTGAAAGCGGAGGCGGCCTCGAAGTCTCGCGCGTCGAGGTAAGCGAGCTGGATGAGCTGCACGAACCGGGCGGCGAGGTCGAGGTCGCGTTCGCTGCGGGGATACTTCAGGCGGTGCAGCACCACCGGCTCGGCCTTTTGCATGATCTCGACGGCCTTGTGGTCGTCGCCGACGGCCTGATACGCCTGCGCCATGAAAAGGAACGAGCGTTCGTCTCCGGGGATGGTCTCGAACGGGACGGCCTCCATGAACCAGTCGAGCAGTTCCCGCGCCTCGTCCCTGTAGCCGTCGTCGGCGATGGTCTGGGCGGTGTGGGAGAAGATGTTCCGATAGTTGTCCACCATGCGCCGGATGTTCTCATCGAAATAAACGTCCGGGTCGTTCAGCCTGCGGAAGTGGAATTTCCGGAGGTTTACCGGCGTGATGGCCGGCACCACCCGCCCGAGCGGCTCGTCGTGCCGGATGGGGACCACACGGTACGCCTGGCCTTCGAGCTGGAAGAAGTTCTCCAGGTTGAGCTGCCCGTCGGGGCTGACCGTGACGGCGAAGTAGACGGGTCGTTCCCAGTTCTGCCGCGCGGCGGTCATGAGGATATTGAGCGCCACCTGATCGGCGGCATAAAGGATGTTGAGATCCTCGCCGTTCTCGTCTTTTCCGTACGGTCGGCCCTGAAGATTCCAACGCATCGGGCTTTCGACGAGCGCCGTGTCCTCCGGAACGATCATCTCCGAGTGTTCGAAGATTTTTTTCTTGTCTACGGGGAGGAGGATTTCACGCGGGCGCCACCGGACGATGGTCAGGTCCTCGATCTCCTTATCGGAGAGGGAGATCGGCAGCGGGGGCGACTTGCGCGCCCATTGATACTTGAGCTGGCGCACGTACCACGGCGTGTTCAGCAGGGAGAGGTTCACCACGCGCACGTCCTGCCGGATGCCCTCCACCTCCTGAAGATACCACAGGGGAAAGGTGTCGTTGTCGCCGTTGGTGAAGAGGATCGCGTTCTCGTCCACGCTCATGAGCATGTTGTACGCATAGTCCGGAGCAACATACCGGCCCGAGCGGTCGTGGTCGTCGAAGTTGACGTAGGCCATCCAGAACGGGACGGCGAGGAGGAGCAACAGCCAGGTCACGAACGGCGGGACGATGCTCTTCACGGAGAAGCGCCGGCGGAGGACGTCGGCTACGAGTTCGATGATGCCTGCCGCCCCGACACCGATCCACAGGCTGAAGGCGAAGAAGCTGGCGACGTAGGAGTAGTCACGCTCTCGGGGCTGAAGCGGCGGCTGGTTCAGGTAGAGGACGATGCCGACGCCGGTGATGAGGAAGAACACGAGCACGGCGAACCCCCTCCGCCAGTCTCGCCAGAAATGGATCGCCATGCCGAGCAGGCCGAGCAGCAGGGGCAGAGCGAAATAGGCGTTTAGAGACGCCTTCTCGCTCGGTGTGAAGCGGGGATAAGTCTTCGCGCGCGGGTCGTTGAACGTCACGACGTGAGGGGCATCCTGCACGTCGCTGGCCTTTCCGACGAAATTCCACAGCAGATACCGCACGTACATGTGTCCCAGCTGATAGCGAAGGAAAAAGTCGAGGTCGGAGTCGTACTGGGCGTAGATGCGCTCGTGGTTCGGATCGGGAGACCAGCGGCGGGGGAAAAAGACCTCCCGGCGGTTGTCCACCCGTCGGAGGCGATTGTCGAAGGTCGGGCCCTTGAGGAGCGGGGTGTTGCCGTACTGCTCGCGTTTGAGATAATAGACGATGGACTCGGCGGTCTCGGGGTCGTTCTCGTCGATGGGCGGGTCGGCGGCGCTACGGATGAAAATGAGCGCATACGTCGAGTACCCGATCAGCACCATGGCAATGCTCAGCGCGATGAGGTTGGCCGCCTGCATCCCCTTCTTCTGCGTGTAATAGACGCTGAAGACGACGAGCGCGACGAAGGCGAAGAAAAACAAATACGGCGATCCCGACTTTCCGGCCCAGTCGGGCAGCCACTGCACGATGCCGGGGAAAATCAGTCCGAAGGCGATCATCGAGACCAGACCGGCAAGGGCGATGTGGAGCCATCGCTCGCGGGGCGTCCAGTCGGGTTTCTCGAACTCGGTATAGAACACGATGAGTGCGAGGAAGAAGATGGCCAGCAGATTCAGCAGGTGCACGCCGATGGCGAGGCCGAAGAGGTATGCGATGAGGAGCAGGTAGCGGTTCGAGGCCAGCCCGAACGGGTGCTGGCGACGTCCGGCGAGGGCGGCTTCCTCCTGAAGCGCCTGATCTCGCCATTTGAAGATGAGCCAGACCACGAGCGCGGTAAAGAGCATCGAGAGGGCGTAGACCTCGGCTTCGACGGCGTTGAACCAGAACGAGTCGGTGACGGCGAAGGTGCACGCGCCAATGATGCCGCCGCCGAGCGCTACGATGCGGTCGATGGTGGTCCATTGGGCGGGAGGCCCCTGCCATTCACGGATGAGCCGCACGATGATCAGGTGCGTCAAAAGCACCGTGAAGGCGCTCGCAAAGACGGAGATGAGGTTGATCGAGAGGGCGACGTATGCGGCGGGGACGAACATCGAGAGGAGCCGCCCGAGGAGCATGAAGAACGGCGCACCCGGCGGGTGAGACACTTCCAGCTTGTGCGCGATAGCAATGAACTCGCCCGAGTCCCAGAACGACGCCGTCGGGGCGACGGTCAGGAGATAGAGCGCCAGGGCATAGGCAAAAACAACGGCGGCAACGATCCGCTCCGTCAATTTCCAGTTCATGTCGAAAGGCTCAGTGGGGGAAAGAAGCGCGCGGGAAAGTCGGGACCGCTGCATGACCGGGTTGCGATCCGGCGAGCGGCTGCACGTGCGGAGCGCCAGAGCGTCGGCGGGGCCTGTCTCGCGTCCGCGCTATGAACGCGGGCCCCGGCGGTTTGATTCGCGCCGTCCCGAGTTCCTTCTCGTCGTGCCGGGGGACGCCATTCGGGACGCCTACCGATGGCCGCCGACGACGAGGACGATCTCGCCGCGCACCCGGGGCTGCCCGGAATAATGCGCGTGGAGTGCGGCCAGCGGCCCCCGGCGGATCTCCTCGAATTTCTTGGTCAACTCCCGGGCGACGGCGGCCGGTCGCTCGGCCCCGAAGATCTCGACAAACTGCCCGAGCGTCTTCACCAGCCGGTGCGGCGATTCATAGAAGATCATCGTCCGCGGCTCCTCGGCGAGGCCGCGCATCCGGGTCTGCCGGCCTTTCTTGACCGGGAGGAAGCCCTCGAAGACGAAGCGTTCGGAGGGCAGCCCGCTGGCCGTGAGGGCGGGCACGAACGCCGTCGCCCCCGGCAGCGGCACGACGCGGATGCCGGCCTCCAGGCAGGCGCGCACGAGATAGAAGCCGGGGTCCGAGATGCCCGGCGCGCCGGCGTCGGAGATGAGCGCCACGCTTTGCCCGGCCTGCATGCGCTCGATGAGGCGGGGCGCCTTCCGGACCTCGTTGTGCTCGTGATAACTCGTCTTCGGCGTCGTGATGCCGTAATGCGACAGGAAGATGCCGGACGTGCGCGTGTCCTCGCACGCGATCAAGTCTACCTCCTTGAGGATGCGAAGGGCGCGAAGCGTGACGTCTTCGAGGTTGCCGATGGGCGTGGGGACGAGGTAGAGCACAGGCGTCTCGGAACGTTCACGAGGATTCATGCATGGTCGCTCGCATTCCGGAACGCCTGCGGCGGAGCCATTCGGCGAGGCGGGTGCGCAGACGCGGCGTGGCCCGGAGATCGAACGTGACGTAGAGCACGAGCCATATCCCGGCGATGAGCGTGATGAGGTTGGCGGCCCACATGCCTACCCACGGCGTGAGCAGGTTCCGATCGGCGAACTTCTCGCCCTGCACGAGGGTGACCCAGAAGAAGAGGAACAGTCCGATGGCCAGGGCGCCCGCCGTCCCGAGACCCCCGCGCCGGATGCTCAGGCCGAGCGGCGCGCCGATGAGCACGAAGATCAGGCACGCCAGCGCAATCGAGCGCTTTTTGTGGATCTCGACGAGGTAGCGGTTGGCCTGCTCTTGCTGCCATTTGACCGCCCGTCGCGCGTTGTCCACCTGCGTGCGCGCCGTCCGGGCCTTCATCACAGCGACGTCGTAGACTTCGAGCTGTTGTCCCCGCCTGAGCCCCGCCAGCACCGGGCGGTCGGAGAGCGGGCGCTCCGTTTCGGCGGCGACGGTCGGCGTGGGGAGGGCCGGGGTTGCCTCGCCGGGGGAGGCCGTCGTCGTGTCCCTCAGCAGTCGCATCGAGGCTTCGAAGAGCTTTTGCTTCTCTTTGGCGACGCTCGTCTCCAGCGAATCAACGATGAAAAGCATCTCATCGGTGCGCATCGTGCGGTCGGAGCGACGGGTGCGGCTCGGGTCGCTTCGCTCGAAGATGAAATCGGAGAGGTCGAGGCGGAAACGATGGCGGGAGAAGGCGAGGCGTTCGTACCGCTCCGGGTCGCGGGAGGAGGGGGGCTTGTTGCGCCGGTGGATCTCGCCGTCGAAGAGCACGAGGTCGATTTTCTCTCCGTTGCCGAGCGGTTCGATCCGTCCTTCCCGTGCCTTGATGTCGACGCGCTTGCGGGAGCCTTCGGTGTAGTCGTAGATCAGGATGTCTTCGAGCACGTTCGGGCGCTCCGGCGGGATGGATTGCACGAGGATGCTGTAATTGTTGACGCCTTCGTAGAAGACCCCTTCCTGAAGCTCAAACCCCGGCTTTTTCTTCCGGATGTCCCACCAGAGGTTGCGGGCGCGGAAGTTGGCCTCGGGCAGGATCTGGTTGTTGAAATACCACATGCCTCCCGCAAGGCCAAGGCCGATCAGGAGCACGGGCCAGAGCAACTGCGGCAGCGAAGCGCCCGCCCCCTTGATGACGACGTAAGCTTTGGTCTCGGCCAGGCGTCCGAAAGTCATGAGCGTGGAGATGAGCGCCGACATCGGCACGGCCAGCACGAGCATGTACGCCAGATTGTAGACGATCAGTTCGAGGATGACCCCGAGCGGCAGGCCCTTGCCCACGAGATCCGGGAGATACCGAATCAGAAACTGCATCAGCAGCAGAAACATGAGCGTCCCGAGCCAGCCCAGAAAGGGGCCGGGCAACAGCCGGATGATCATGCGGTGAAAGTGGGTCAGCATGGCGGGGCGTGGGGCGGTTTGGCGTCAAGGTAGCCCTTTTCGCGCAGAAGCGGAAGCCGGCGGCAGGCGGGTCCTCAGGCGGCGCGACGGAGCGTAAGGAGCGTGATCTCGGGGCGGATGCCGAGGCGGAGCGGCGGCCCGACGGTGCCGAGGCCACGGTTCACGTAGAGGAACTGACGCCCGTCGCCGCCGGGGCGGTTCTCGGCGTAGAGGCCGGCCCATCGCGGGTAGACCACACGGGCGAAGCTCCACCGCACCGGCCCGGCTTCGATGCCGAGCTGGCCGCCGTGCGTGTGTCCGCAGAGCATCAGGTCGATCTCGGGGTGGTTCGGGCGGACGTGGGTGTCCCAGTACGTCGGATCGTGGGCGAGGAGGACGTAGGCCGCCTCGTCGTCGTCCGGCGAGAGACCGTCGAGGGCGGCGGGGAGGTCGGCGTGCCGCTGGTAGAAGCCGGTGTTGTCCGTGCCCACGAGGTGCAGGCGCGCGCCGCCGATCTCGAACGTGCGCCGCTCGTTCACGAGCAGGTCCACCTTCGTGCTCCGCACGGCCGCCACGACGTCGGGCGTGTGGGCGTAGTGGTCGTGGTTGCCGAGGCAGCCGAAGACGCCGAGGTCGGCGCGGAGCTCGCGGAGCGCGGGCAGAATCATCGGAAGTTCGGCGGCGTTGCTGTTGACGAAGTCGCCGGTGACGGCGATGAGGTCCGGGCGCAGGTCGTTGAGGAGCGCGACGGCCTCGCGCATGGGCTGCGGGCTGAAAAAAGAGCCCGCGTGCAGGTCCGAGATCTGGGCAATGGTCAGGCCGTCGAGCGCGCGCGGCAGCCCCGCCACGGACACCTCCACCCGGCTGAGCATGAAGTCGTACAGCGTGCGAAAGACGCCGTAGCCGACGATGACGAAGGGCACGGCGGCGGCGCTCCAGCCCATCCGTTGCAAGAACTCACGACGCGGCACCCGCTTCATGTCCGAGAGGTCGAGCGCGGGTGCGGACGGCGCGGCGACGGCCTCCGCCTCCGGAGCAACGTCTTCAGCGGGCGCGGCGGGCAGCAGCTGTTTCTGAAACCACCCGAAGAGCCAGACGACGAACCGCGTCAGATCCTTGATCAGGATCCCGCACGCGATCAGTGCCTTCGGCACGTAATAGACGGCCCACACGCCGATGACGAACGCGCGCAAAACCTTCGGCTCCACTTCCCACCAGCGCGAGACGTAGAGGTACACCGGCAGCACGAACGGCATCAGCGCCATGAAGACGCGATAGAAGGGGAGGGTGCGCCGCGCCCAGCGCCGGTATTCGGCAAAACGCCGCCAGTTCCGATAGACGTAATAATCGAGCCCGAAGAGCCCGACGAGCAGGCCGAGGGTGATGAACGTAAACTTCAACATAGCAAGCGATTAACGATGTCCGGGCGGGGTTGTTCTCCGAAAGTCGATGGTGCTCGAAAGGATCGGCGAAGGCATCATCGCCTGCGAACCAAGAACCGTTCCGGGATGGCGCGTGCGCGCGAGGGGATCCCCTGCGGCGTCGCGGCATTTACGGGAAGTCCGCGCCCGGCGTCCGGGGAAAAGCTTTCCGCGGCCCTCCGACGCCGGCCCGCGATTCCGTCCTCAACCGTCCGTGCCTTCCCATGACCGTCAAGTCCTTCACGTTCAACCCTTTCATGACGAACTGCTACGTCTGCCACGATGCGGGCGAGGCGGTCCTCGTCGATCCGAGCGCCGCCACACCGGGCGAGCAAGAAGCCGTCCTCGCCTACGTCGAAGCGCAGGGGTTGACCATGAAACACCTCCTCCTCACGCACGCCCACATCGACCACATCTTCGGGTGCGCCTTCTTCGCCCGGCGCTTCGGGCTCTCCTTTCGAATGCACCGGGAGGATCTGCCGCTGCTCGCGCGCGCCGAGGATCAGGCGGCGCTCTTCGGCGTCGAGATCGAGCCCCCGCCGCCCGTCACGGAATTCCTCGACGAGGGCGATACGATCACCTTCGGCGAACGGACGTGGCGCGTGCTCCACACGCCCGGCCATTCTCCCGGCTCCGTCTGCTTCCACGACGCCGCAGCGGGCGCCGTCCTCTCCGGAGACGTGCTCTTTCAGGGTTCCATCGGGCGCACCGACCTCTGGCGCGGCTCCCTGCCCGAACTCATGGCCTCGATCTTCCAGAAACTCGTCCCCCTCGGCGACGAGACCGTCGTCTATCCCGGGCACGGGCCGGCGACCACCATCGGGCGGGAACGGCGGACGAACCCGTTTCTCACCGGAAGCTTCGCCCCGCTCTGACCGACCCGGCGCGCCCTCCGCTCACGGCCACGTAGCCTGAAGCAACGGATGCGGGGGATTCTTTTTGTCGAAGAGCCGCTGAATGGACCTATCGACGAGTTCTCCCATCGTGTCGCACCGGGCAAAGGCGTCGTCTTCATAGTGGCGGCTCAACTGCTCGCCGAGACGACGCACGTTCTCGTCCGGGGCGATGAGATCCTCGCGCATGACCTCCATCAGCCGGTCGAAGCGCCCGTGCGAAACGCGGACGCGGCTGGCAATGAGCGAGCGCTCCTCTTTCTGATACTGATCGATGTTTTCCGGCGAGAGGTATTTGCGCGTGGCGTGGAGGAACGGGCCGTTCTGAGGGTAACACTCCGGGATGTAGGTTTCCTTCCGCCAGTGATGACTCTGCTGGTCGAAGTCGATGGGGTGCATGTGGAAGTGCCACTTCTCGAAGTCCCGGGCGATGTCGATGACGAAGTTGCCCGAATGCATGTCGCCGAGCAGGCAGACGAAGCTTCGCTCGTTGAATTTGACGAACTCTTTGGCGAGACGGACGAGGTCGAAGCGCGTCATGGGCATGCTCTCGCGCATGAAGTCGTTGGCGGGGATGCCGATGATGTGCTCCTCGATGATCGTCCCGCTGTGGATGAAGTAATGAATGCGGTTCGGTGAGAGAATGTGCTCGAGCTCCAGCCCGTAGAGTCGGTTGGCGTCGACGCGCTTGACGTAGAAATAGTCGAAGTTCTCGTTGATGCTGTTGACGATGCGGATCCGGAACGGCAGCGTGTTGCCGTAATTGCACTGGTCGATCCGGTCGATGTAGAGGTGCTTGACGATGGAGACGTCGCCTCCGGCTTTGAGGATGGCGTACGTCAGGCGAAGCTGGTCGTGGATCTCTTGCTGTTCTCCCGGCGGATAGAACACGGTGGACCAGAGCGTGTCTTCGCCGACCTCATTGTATACCGGGATGGCATTGTTGAAGCGCAACAGGTCCTCGTACCGGATGCCGGCGTCGTAGACCCGCCCGTACCGGAGGAGGTACGATTGGAAATAGTCGCTGACCGGATACGCTTGCTTCTTCTTACTGATGAGGTGTTTCATGCCGGAGGAGGCGGGCGGGAGGAGGCGGGTCACACGCTTTGTGCCAGGACGCGCCGGCGCACATGCTCGTAGTATTCCTCGTATCGGGGGACGATATGCGCCAGGTCGAAGGTGTCGACGGCGCGTGCGCGGGCGGCGGCGGCCATGCGGGCGTGGAGCGCCTCGTCGGTGAGGATCTCGGCGGTGCGCTCGATGAAGGCGTCGACGTCGCCGAGCGGACAGAGGAAGCCGGTCTCGCCCTCGACGACGAGCTCGGGCAACCCGCCGATGTCGCTCGCCACCACGGGCACCTCGCAGGCCATCGCTTCGAGCGCCGCCAGGCCGAACGTCTCGGAGCCGCTGGGCATCAGGAAGACGTCGGCGATGGAGAGGATCTCCTCGACGGGCTCCTGCTTGCCGAGAAACCGGACGTCTTCGTGGACGCCGAGCTTGCGCGCCAGGTGTTCGGCGGGCATACGGTCCGGTCCGTCGCCGACGAGGAGGAGCTTAACCTTCAGGCCCCGCTCCCGCAACCCGTGAAAGATCTGAACCACTTCCGTGGCCCGCTTGACGGGACGGAAGTTCGAGACGTGGACGAGCAGCTTCTCTCCGTTGGGACACAGCGCCTGCTTGAAGTGCTCCTTGTTCATCCGGCGGAAACGGGTCGTGTCGATGAAGTTGGGGATGACCTCGATGTCGGCCGTGACGCCGGAACAACAACAGAGCGTCTCCTCACGGAGGTACTCGGAGACGGCCGTGACGCCGTCCGAACGGTTGATCGAATAACTCACCACCGGCGCGAACGAGGGGTCGCGCCCGACGATGGTGATGTCCGTGCCGTGGAGGGTGGTCACGATGGGCACGACGATGCCTTCCGTGGCGAGGATTTGCTGGGCAAGCACGGCGCTCGTAGCGTGCGGGATGGCGTAGTGCATGTGAAGCACGTCCAGCTCTTCATACTTCACCACATCGACCATCTTGCTCGTCAGGTTGAGCGTGTACGGCGGGTATTCGAAGAGCGGATACGCGTTGACGTTGACTTCGTGGAAAAAGATGTTTTCCTGCACGTGACCGAGGCGGAACGGAATCGAGTAAGCAATGAAATGGATCTGATGCCCACGGGCGGCAAGCGCCTTGCCCAGTTCAGTGGCGACGACGCCGCTGCCGCCATAGACGGGATAGCACGTGATGCCGATTTTCATGTGATGCAGGGGCTGGGATGGAAAAGAGAGTTGCGCCTTCCATGAACGCGAAGGCGAAGGGCAGGTTGCATGCCGCCGTGCCCGTCCGGCGCCGGGGAGATTGTGTTACGATCCTGTGCCCTTTGCGCGGCTTTTCATATAATGCGCCGAATCAGTCCCGTCTTTTCCATTATCTTCGCCAAAAAAGGAGGGTCAAATGATGCAAAGAGGAAGGATGAATCGCGCGAGCGCCTGGGTGATCATGGGACTGCTGGGGCTGGCCTTGTTTCGCCCCGCGCAGGCCCAACTCGGCGTTGCCGCCGGGCTGAACTTCGACAGCTTCACCGACATCCGGGTGCTTGACAGCAACGCCACCCTCGACAATTCCACGGGCTGGCACGCGGGCGTCTTTCTGGACCTCGCGCTCGGCCCGCTCGCCCTGCGCCCCGGCATCTTCTACCGGGATCTCAGCCAGATTGATCTGAGCGTCACCGGCTTCACCGATACGTTTGGCCTCAACGTGAACATGATCGAGGTCCCCGTCGACGTGCGCATCCGCCTGGCCCCGACGCCGTTCATCAAGCCCTATGCCGTCGTGGCGCCGGTGTTCGCCTTCGCCAACTCCAGCAATAGCGACGACGTGGAAAATGCGGTCGAAGACTTTGCCATGTCGGCAAACGTGGGCCTCGGGCTCGAACTGTCGGTGCCGGGCTTCGGCATCCGGCTGTTTCCGGAGATCCGATACGCCTTCGGCCTCTCCCGCTTCATCAGTAAGGAATTCCGGATAGCCGGGCAAACCGTGGAGACTACGGACATCTCGCGCAACAATGCTTTCATGCTCCGGATCGGCGTGGGTCTCTGATCGGTCCGGCGCTCACTTGCCCGGCTCGCGTCCCCGACCGATGGTGACGACCACGGGAAAGTGATCGGTGTACGTGAAGGGGTCGTGGGCATGCACGTAGTGCACCTCGACGATGCGCCGGCTGAGGACGGGCGAGAGGAGGATGTGGTCGATGGCGGAGAGTTCGTCCCGGTCGATGACGCCGTCGTGGTCGCGGTCCCAGAAGTTGGTGAAGCGATGGTCCTGCGGCACGTCGGAGAGGACGTTGTGGAGGTCGTCGTCAGCGTCGGGACCGGCGGCTTTGATGCGATGGAGCACATCGGTGATGGGTCGGTTGCCGGAGAAGTCGAGCGTGGCGTCGTCGTAGTCGTTGAAGTCGCCGAGGACGACGACGGCGCGTCCCGCCTCGATCTCGCGCACGGCGAGCCGTCGGATCACCTCGGCCTGCGCTTCCCGCCGCTCCTTCCGCGTCGGATCGTGCGGGCGGGCGTAGAAGTGCAGCCCGATGAGCGTCGTCGGCACGCCGCCGAGGGTGAGGCGGGCGTACAGGTTTTTGCTTACGCCCTGCTTGCGGCGCTCGCCTTCGACCGGCGCCCGCTCGTCGGTGCGCCCCACCTCGTCGATGGGCAGCCGTGAGAGGAGCGCCACATCCTGTCCCGTAAAACGGTCGTTGCCCTGAACGAAATAGACCTGGTATCCGAGGTCATCGAGCGACTCCTCGAGCATCAGGTAGAGCACGGTGTCGTTTTCCACCTCTTCGAGCATGACGACGTCGGCCTGGATGAGGCGAATGATCCGGGCGATGTGCTCGCGGTGGAGCCGGGCCTTCTCGGGATCGCCTTTATGGGGAAACGTCGCTTCGCCCTCATCGCCGAGGCCATCGAAGAGGAACTCGGTGTTCAGCGTGGCGATGCGGATGCCCTCGTGCCGGTATTCGGGGGGCGGCTCCGGGTGGAAGACGAACGCGGCCGGCGCTTCCGACGGCATCGGCGCGGGCGCGGTGCGGGCGCATCCGCCGAAGAACAGTGCGGCGGCGACGAGCAGGAAAAGGTACGGGCGGTGGCGCATGGTGGGCGAGGAAAGAGGGGAAGGAAACAGGGATGATGGCGGCGATGGCGGGATGATACCCGGGAAGTGTCCCGGGGCTCCCATCCGGAGACCGGCGGATCCAAAAAAAGGCGCACCCACGGGAGATGCGCCTTCATGGTTGGGTCAACCGGATCGACGGGGATTACGAGACGCCCTCATAAAAACGGAAGCGCCGCGCGTCGATCTGGTATTTGCGTCGGGGTTGCACCGGTTCGCGGCCCATTGCCCATTTGGGGTGCGCTCCGCTGCTGAGCGAACGTTCGCTGAAAAAGTGACGGGTCCGCTCGGAGAACGGGCGGAGCGAGTCGCCGGCCGTGCGCACGAAGTTGGCGATCTGAAGCGCGCGACGCCAGCCCGGCACCTTCGAGTTCACATCGAGCCCAATGTAAAAATCGCGCATGGGGTTGCCGGGCGCGAAAGCGCTGAACTGATACGGGTCCAGCACCACGTCCCGGTAGGTGCGCTTGCCCCGGTAGCCGGTCTCGACCCGGTTCCGGATGACCCAGGCTACGAGCTCTTGCTCTTCGGGGCGCTTCGACTCGGAGAAGATGCCGCGCGCCAACCAGAGCGTCTCCGTATCCAGGTGATCAGGCGGTAAGGGGGGGAGATGCTTCGGGTTCAGAAGCGCCTCCTCCACCGGAGAAACCGCCGTCGCCGACGTATCGGCAACGGCGACACTGTCGACTACCGCGAGGCTGTCCGGTGCGGTTTCGTTCCAGATGCCGGGGTGCGAAAGCCCGAACAAATCTCCCGTCACTGCCATCAGGCCTGCGAAACAAATCACCACGGCGACTATGACCGTAAGCTTCTGTCGCATGGCTCCGTGAGTTGGTTCAACATATCGATCCTTTCATGCCGCGAATACGGCGAAAAATTTTTTCTTTATTTTGTCGCGCAGACTGGGCGGTCACTACCTAATTCATGCCAGTCCCGTTTCATCCCCAAAACGATGAGGCATACCTATAGTTTCATGATGAGTCTTGTCTATAAGTGCATTGTGAATAGTGATTTAGATGGTGTTGATTCATTATTCACCCGCCGTTCACCCCGCCTTCATTGCAGGTTCGTTCTTGACGGATAAGGAGTGCGACAGGCAGATTTCCGGGTGTTTGAGACCGGGTGAGAAGAGCGTTTGCCCCCTCATGGGACGGTGCGGGTACGGCCATTTGAATATGAAAAGATAACCGTTGCGGAGGCGTCGGGATGACGGGCGAACCCGGCCCTCCGTGGCGCGTTCGGTAGGCACGTTCGCCGCAAAGCTTCCTCTCGATGCTCCGCTCCCCCCTCGTCATCGTAGCCGACGAAAACATCCCGTATGTTCGCCAGGCCTTCGGGCCCTTCGGTGAGGTTCGCCTCGTGCCGGGACGCGAGATCTCTGCCGCTCACGTGCGCGGGGCCGATGCGCTGCTCGTCCGCAGCGTGACCCGCGTAGACCGGGCCCTGCTCGAGGGGAGTGCGGTGCGCTTCGTCGGCACGGCGACCATCGGGACGGATCACGTGGACCGAGCATGGCTGCGCGCGCGCGGCGTCGCTTTCGCCCATGCGCCGGGATCGAATGCAAGTTCAGTGGTGGAATACGTTCTGGCGGCGCTCCTCCGGCTCTCCGTGCGGCAGGGACGGGCGCTCCGGGGCCGTACGGTCGGCATCGTCGGATGTGGCAACATTGGCGGGCGTCTGGCGCGGCGGCTGCCGGCGCTGGGCGTGCGGGTGCTCCGGAACGACCCTCCACGCGCCGAAGCCGCCGTTCAGCGGGGCGAGCCCCACCCCTTCGTCACGCTCGAAGCGCTTCTCTCCGACGCCGACGTGGTGACGCTCCACGTCCCGCTCACGCGTGAGGGACCGCACGCCACGCGCGGCCTCTTCGGGGCGGAGGCCCTCCGGAGGATGCGTCCCGACGCGTGGCTGGTGAACACCGCGCGCGGTCCCGTCGTCTCGAACGCCGCCCTGCTCGATGCGATCGCCGTCGGTCGTCCCGCCGCGACGGTGCTCGACGTGTGGGAAGGCGAGCCGAACCCCGACCCGGATCTGATCCGCCGCGTCGACCTGGGAACGCCGCACATCGCGGGGTATTCGTATGACGGAAAGGTGCGGGGGACGGTCATGCTCTATCGCGCCTTCGTCGAGCGTTTCGGGCTGCCGGACGTGTGGGAGGCCGAAGAGGCGTTTGCCTCCGGGCCGGGCGATCGTCTCCGCCTCACGCCGCCCGAGACCTCCCTTGCCGAAACCGAATGGCTCGACGCCGTCGCGCGGCAGATGTATGACCTCGAAGCCGACGACCGGCGCTTCCGACGCCTCCTGAACCTGCCGCCGGACGAGCGCGGGGCCTACTTCACACGTCTGCGGAAGACGTATCCGCGCCGCCGGGCCTTCACCCGTCACACGATGGCCCCGGCACACGTTCCGCCCGCTTTTCGCCTGGCGCTCACGGAAGGGCTGGGCGTGCGTCTCGTCGGACCTCAGCGATAGCCGTACGAGCGGAGGAACGTGTCGGTGTTCCGCCAGTCGCCTCGCACCTTCACGTGAAGCTGAAGGTAGACTTCTTTGCCGAGAAACGCCTCGATGTCGGCGCGGGCGGCGCTTCCGACGCGCTTGAGGGCTTTTCCACCCTTGCCGATGAGAATGCCTTTCTGCGTGTCGCGCTCCACGACGATCTCGGCGTCGATGAAGTCCTTGCCTTCTTCCCGTTCCTCGTACACCACGATGTTGACCTGCGTGGAGTACGGGATCTCCTGGCGAAACTGCTGGAAGATTTTCTCCCGGATGATCTCTGAAATGAAGAAACGCTCCGGATGCTCGCTGAGCATGTCTCGGGGATAAAACGGCGGTCCGAAAGGCAGGCGCTTGACGATGGCCTCCAGAAGGACGTCGAGGTTTTTGCCCTTGAGGGCCGAGATGGGGATGACCTCTTCGAAGGCGCGTAGTTTCGTATACGCCTCGACGAGCGGCAGCACCTCTTCTTTATTGATGAGGTCCATTTTGTTGATGACGAGGATGGCCGGACGCTCCCCGATGTGTTCGAGGCTGAACGTGTCCGGTCGGTCCTGCGTGGCGTCGGCCATGAAGAGCAGGAGGTCGGCGTCCTGAATGGCTCCGCTGACATTGTGCATCATGGCTTCCTGAAGCTTGTACCGCGGCTTGATGATGCCGGGCGTGTCGAGGAAGACGACCTGGTATTTTTCCTCCGAGAGGATGCCGAGGATGCGGTGGCGCGTCGTCTGAGGCTTGGGGGTGACGATGGCGAGCTTGCGTCCGAGCAACGCGTTGAGCAGGGTGCTCTTGCCCACGTTCGGTTTGCCTACGAGCGCCACGTACCCGCTCCGGTGGTCGGGGGGGACGTTTTCGAGGTTGATCAGCGGTTGATCCGATTCCGGGTTCGGCGGAGGTGTATCGCCGGGGTTTTTAGAGGTCATAGTCGGTGTCCGGGTCGAAGAACGGAGGGAGCGTCGCGCCTTCGGTGTTTGCGCCTTCGAGGGTCGCGCCGATGAGGTCGGCGTGCGTCAGGTCGGCGCCTTCGAGGTTGGCGCCCGTAAGGATGGCCTCGCGGAGCTTGGCGCGCCGGGCGACGACGCCCGAGAGGTTCGCCCCGAAGAGGATGGCTTCGAGCATGTGCGCATCGTCGAGGTGGGCGCCCGTCAGATTGGCTGCGTTGAGCGTCGCAAAGCCGAGGTCCGCGTGATTCAGGCGCGCCCGCGTGAGGTTGGCGTCGTCGAGGTGGGCGCCCGTCAGGTTGGCTTTCGTCAGGTCCGCCCCTTCGAGGTTGGCTTTTTCGAGTTCGGCCACCGTGAGGAACGTCTTTCGCAGTCGGGCGCCCGAGAGATCCGCGCCGCTGAGGTTGATCTCCATCAGGTTGAGACCGGAAAGATCCGCGCCGCCCAGATCGGGACGGACGTCGGGGTTCAGGACGCGCCACGCATTCCACGAACGAACGCCTTCCTGGAGACGGGCGAGATGGTCTTTGTTTGCCATGAAATTGTGTTTATTAGGCTTGTGGGCGAAAGGCCGTTTGGGAGAAAAAAATATACGAAGGAAGGTTATAAACGGGAGGGTCAATGTGTTTATAGGATACCACCTCTACTGATTGCATATCTTCAGGTGGCGAAGAGGTCCGGTCTCGTGGTGGGGGCCGGGCCTCTTTTTTTACTCTCCGCCCCGAACGCCGCCGTAACTCTCCGAACACACCTTCCGGATCGTCCGGATACAAAAAACCCCCGGGAATGCCGTCGGGCCGATTCCAGGGGGTCGATGTGGAGCTAAGCGGATTCGAACCGCTGACCTCTTGAATGCCATTCAAGCGCTCTACCAACTGAGCTATAGCCCCGATTTTTTCAAGGACGCCCAAGATACGAAGCGCCTCCGCTTCGGTTCAACACCTGCGGGCGTCTTCGGCTCCCTTCCACGATCTATTCATAATCAAGTTCCAGCCGTTCGTCCCGGGGCGGAGTCAGAGGAGAAGGATGCGTATTTTAGGGGAAAGGGACCGGCCTCGAAGGGAGGTCGGGATCAATGGCGTCGCATCCCGGGTACGGGTGGCGCCCGTCGAGGAGCCTCGCCGGTGAAGGGGCGCAGCGGACATTGAACGGACATTTTCGCGACGAAAGGGGGACGTATGGCATTGGAAAGGCCGGTACACGTATACAAGTTCGGCGGTTCTTCGGTCGCCACGCCGGAGCGGGTTCGTCAGGTGGCGGCGCTCGTGCGGGCGGAGCCGGAGGCGGCGCGGCGCATCGTCGTGGTCTCGGCGCTCGGGGGCGTCACCGACCGGCTGTTGGCGGCCATCGAGGCGGCGCTGGGGCGGACGGGAACGCACGGGGACGTGCTCGACGAGCTGTGGGCGCGGCACACGGCTGCGGTCGAGGCGCTTGCGGCGGTGGGAGCGCGCGAAGCCCTGCTCGGCCGGCTCTCGGCGCTTCGGCGCGACCTCGGCGAACTGCTCGACGGGGTCTATCTGCTGCGCGAGTGCACCCCGCGCACCCGTGATGCCGTCCTCGCGGTGGGCGAGCGCCTCTCGGCCCCCATCGTCGCGGCCGCCTTTCGCGCCGCAGGCCTCGACGCCGCCGACCACGACGCCGCGCGCTTCATCCGTACCGACGACGCCTTCGGCGAGGCCGCCGTCCGCTTCGCCGAGACCGAGACGCTCGTCCGCGACTACTTCGCCGCGCTTCCTCCGGGACCCGTCGCCGTGGTGACGGGGTTCGTCGCCGCCACCGAGCGCGGCGTGACGACGACGCTCGGGCGCTCGGGCAGCGACTATACGGCCACGATCCTCGCCGGAGCGCTCCACGCCGAACGCGTGGTGATCTGGACGGACGTGGACGGCGTGCTCTCGGCGGACCCGCGCCTCGTCGCCGACGCGTTCACGCTTCCCGAACTGAGCTATCGCGAGGCCGCCGAGATGGCGTTTTTCGGCGCGAAGGTGCTTCACCCGCGCACCATGCGTCCGCTCATCGAACACGGCATCCCGCTCCTCATCAAAAACACCCTCAACCCCGGCGCGCCGGGCACCCGCATCACCGCCGAGTCGACGCCCACGGAAGGGCGGGTGAAAGCCGTGACGGGCATCGGAAACGTGGCTGTGGTGATGCTCGAAGGCGCGGGCATGATGGGCGTGCCGGGCATCTCGGCGCGGGCTTTCGGCGCGCTCGCCGCGCGGGAGATCAACGTGCTGATGATCTCGCAGGCATCGAGTGAGCAAAGCATCTGCCTCGTCGTACGCGAGGCACAGGCGGAACGGGCCGTCTCGGCGCTCTCGGAGGCCTTCGAACACGAACTCGCGAGAGGGGACGTGAGCCGGGTCTTCGCCCTTTCGGGAAACGCCATCCTTTCCATCGTGGGGGATCATATGCGGATGCAGCCGGGCCTGGCCGGGCGTATGTTCTCCACGCTCGGACGGGCGAACATCAACGTGCTCGCCATCGCGCAGGGCGCCGCCGAGACGAACATCTCGGCGGTGGTCAGCCGGACCGATGCGCGCCGGGCCGTGCGGGCGCTCCACGAAGCTTTCGCCCGCGCCCACGAACGCGCGCACCTCTTCCTCATCGGTCCCGGCGGCGTCGGGCGCGCCTTGCTCGACATCCTCGCCGCGCAGGCGCCCGTGCTCCTCGAAACGATGGACCTCGACCTCCGCCTCGTCGGCATGGCCAACTCGTCGCGGATCGTGTGGGACGACGATGGACTCCCCTGTGCCGAGGCCCTCGACCGGCTCCGTGCCGGGGGCGAGCCGGTGGACCTCGACGCGCTCGTCGAACGCCTGGCCGCAAGCCACCTCGAACGGCTCATCGTCATCGATGCGACGGCCTCGGAGGCGGTGGCCCGGCGCTATCCCGAGTTCCTCGAAAACGGGCTGGCCGTCGTCACGCCGAACAAACGGGCCAACACGCTCGAACAGGCTTTTTACGACCGTCTCCGAGTTCTGGCTCGGAGACGGGAGGTTCCGTACCGCTATGAGACGACCGTCGGCGCGGGGCTGCCGGTGATCTCCACCCTCCGCGACCTGCTTCGCTCCGGCGACCGGGTGAGGCGCATCGAGGGCGTGCTCTCGGGCACGCTGGCCTTCGTCTTCAACCGTCTCGCCGAAGGCCGGACGTTCTCGGAGGCGGTGCGAGAGGCGCGGGCGCTCGGCTTCACGGAGCCCGATCCCCGCGACGACCTCGGCGGCGAGGACGTCGCGCGGAAGATGCTCGTGCTCGCCCGCGAGATGGGGTGCTCGGTCGAACGCGCCGACGTCTCGGTCGCCTCGCTCGTGCCGCCCGATCTTCACAACGTGCCGGTGGACGTGTTCATGGACCGCCTCGCGGAGTTCGACGGCGTGTGGGCCGATCGCATGGCGGCGGAAGGACGGCTTCAATACGTGGCGCACGTCTCGCCGGGCCATCTCCGCGCCGAGGTTCGGGCGCTCACGCCCGGCTCGCCCTTCGAGCGGCTGCGCGGGACGGACAACATGATCGTCTTCACGACGGACCGGTATCACGACCGCCCGCTCGTCATTCAGGGGCATGGGGCGGGGCCGGAGGTGACGGCCGCCGGCGTTCTGGCCGACGTCGTCCGGGCGGCGCGCACGATGGCCTGAGGCGTCGGTCGCGCGCGTGGGCGTCACCGTATCCGGAAGAGCGCGGCGAGGTAGCCGAGGCCGGCCGTATAGCAGGCGGAGCCGATCCACAGCGCCGTCACGAGAGAGCGGTTGCTCGCCCCGGATTCGAGGGCGAGGAGCGTAACCATGATGCCGTTGTGCACGAGCGCGATGACGAGCCCGCCCACGAACGCCTGGCGAGGGAGGATGAGGAGCGACTCACGTTCCTGGGCGGGGAAAAGCCCGAGGAGGAAGCCGACGAGCGTCTTCGTGAACATCTGGATGCCCCATGTGCCGTAGATGGCGTCCATGAGCAGGCCAAGACCGAAGCCGCCGACGGCTCCGTACCGTCGGCCGTACCGCAGGCCGAGCCATGCCACGAAGAGCAGCACGGCGTCCGGATAGGCGCCCCAGAGCCGAAGCCGCCCGAAGATCAGCCATTGCGCCGCCACGATGGCGAGACCAAAGGCTGTCTGTCGGAAAATGGAGAGCATGGATCGGGCGTGTGCGGGAGACGGCGGCGGCGTCCGGGCGTTGAGAAGACGTCCAATCTACGAACGCGCCGCCCGAGAAGGTATAAGCCGGGTAGGGATGAAAAAGAATTTCACGGCAGCCCGCCCGGAGCGGAAGAAGCGGCCGGAGGCTGGAACCTCGGAGAACCACGCCGGGTTTGGAGCCACGGAGCGGGAGGCGCCGTATGAATCGCCGACCGCTGGAGTGAAGTCGCCCGTCCACCTCCGTTGGAATCGCATGGCCCAGTCTTCGAACAGGAATACGTCGCGCAAGAAAGGCCGCCGGTCGTCTGCCCCCGGACGCCGAACGAGCGGTCCGCGCTCCCGCGGGCGCCGTCAGGGCGGCGGGATGGTTTTTGACCGGCGCAACTACGTGTTGCTCATCGCCGGGGTGTGCGTCATCATAGTCGGATACGTCATGATGCGCCTGGAAAATGAGGTGGACGGCTTCATCTCGCTGTACGTGGCGCCGGTGTTGATCCTCGGGGGCTATCTCGAGATCATCTATGCCATCATGTGGCGGCCCGGTTCGAAACCAGACCCGGGAGAAAGCGAAGCCGCTGCCTAGCCGAAAAGGCACTCTTCCACGCATGACCCGGATCGTGCGGGAGCAAACGATCATGCCGAAGCCCACACGCGAAGCCTTCCGTGCCGCGCTTACCCCCGCCGACGTGCGGGCGCTTCAGATCATCTACCTGGCCATCGCTCTGGGGGTGGCGCTTTTCGCTCTGGTCGTCGTCGCGCTCTTCTGGTGGCAGACCGAAGCGGTGGAGCCGACCGAGACCCGAATCTCGATCGTGCAGTTGCTTACCCTCGCCCACGTGCTCACCGCCGCGACGGTCTATTTTTTCGCCGGGCCGTTCGTTTACCGGAAAGTGCTGGAGACGGAGGCATCCGATGAAGGATCGGGTGCGGGCGGAGACGTGCTGAGGCGGATCCGAACCGCCGAGATCGTGCGGCTGGCGCTCATCGAGGGCGTGGCCATGCTGGGACTCGTCACGTGCCTCCTGGGCGTGCTCTTCGGCGTGCTCCGCGAAGCGCCCGTGTACTGGCTGAACCTGTTCTCGACCTTCGTACTGCTGGGCTTCGTCGGGCGCAACCTCCCGACGGCCGAACGCCTCGAAGCCGTTTTTCACAGGTATGTCGAGAGCCGACCGGGCGTATGAAAGCCGTCTCTCCGACCGGAAAGAAACGGCGATGCCAATGAAAAGGGGCGACCGTCTGTGGGCCGCCCCTGGTCTTTGGTGAGTATGCCGGAAGGGTCGGCGCTCAGTGGCCGTTGGAAGGCAGCGGAGAGGCGAACGCTTCCGGACGCCAGGAGAACATATAATCCGGGTCCTCGTGTTCGAGCGCGAGCCTGGTGAGGCGCAACGGGCGGAACGTGTCCACCATCACCGCGAGCTCTTCCGTGCTTTTCTTCCCGATGGATGCTTCCACCGTGCCCGGGTGCGGCCCGTGCGCGATGCCGCCGGGATGAAGCGTGAACGACCCCCGCTCGATGCCGCGTCGGCTCATGAAATTGCCCTCGGCATAATAGAGCACCTCATCCGAGTCGATGTTCGAATGGTTGTACGGGGCCGGGATAGCCTGCGGATGGTAGTCATACAGGCGCGGAACGAAGGAGCAGATCACGAAATTGCGCCCGGCAAAGGTCTGATGCACCGGCGGCGGCTGATGAATGCGCCCGGTGATCGGCTCGAAGTCGTGGATGGAGAAGGCGTACGGATACATGTAGCCGTCCCACCCCACGTAATCGAACGGATGATAGCGGAAGAAGAGGCGGTGGAGGTAGTCGTGCTTGGCGATGCGCACCTCGAACTCGCCCTCGGCGTCGATGGTCATGAGTTCGGACGGCGGGCGGAGGTCGCGCTCGCAGAACGGGCTGTGTTCGAGCAACTGCCCGAAGGTATTCATGTACCGCTTCGGGAAACGCACCTCCGAGAAGCTCTCGATGACGAGCAGCCGCCGCCTCACGCCTTCCTTGAATTTCCACCGGTGCGTGATCGTGCGGGGGACGTGCACGTAGTCGCCCGCGGTGAACTCGAGCACGCCGAAGGGACTCTCGAGCACACCCTCGCCCTCGTGCACGAAGACCACCTCGTCGGCGACGGCGTTGCGGTAGAAATAGGCCATCTCGTCGGTCGGCTCGGCCAGGGCGAGACGCACGTCCTCATTGCCCATCACGTACCGCCGCGCCGCCAGCCAGTCGCCGCCACTCTCGATCTCGAAGCCCTTGATGTGGCGATGCCGGAGAAAGTCGAGGTCCGTGTATTCGACCCCGTACGGGATCGGGTCCTCGATGCGTTCGACCACCGTGGGGGGATGGAGATGATAGGCAATGGACTGGATGCCGCTGAAGCCTTCCGCGCCGATCACCTCTTCGCTGTAGAGCCCACCGTCGGGCTTTCGAAACTGCGTGTGCCGCTTGCGGGGGACCTGGCCCAGTTTGAAATAGTATGGCATGGTTCGATAGCGGATTGGGGATTGCGTAGGAACGCGCCGTCAGGCGCCGTCGGCGGCCCGTCCCGGCAATCGGCGGTTAGAGGTTTCCACGCAACGCCTGTTCACGTTCGATGGACTCGAAGAGGGCTTTGAAGTTGCCCTTGCCGAACGAACGTGCGCCCTTGCGCTGGATGATCTCGTAAAAGAGTGTCGGGCGATCCTCGACGGGCTTCGTAAAGATCTGGAGCAGGTACCCCTCGTCGTCCCGGTCGACGAGGATGCCGAGTTCCTGCAACGCATCCACCGGCTCGTCAATCTTGCCGACGCGGTCCTGAAGCTCGTCGTAGTACGTCGTGGGGATATTGAGGAACTGCACGCCGCGGTTGCGGAGCGCCGTCACCGTGCCGAGGATGTCGTCCGTGGCCATCGCCACGTGCTGCACGCCGGGACCATAATAGAAATCGAGATACTCCTCGATCTGACTCTTCTTGCGCCCCGATGCCGGTTCGTTGATCGGGAATTTGATGCGCTCGTTTCCGTTGGCCATCACCTTCGACATCAAGGCGGAGTATTCCGTCGAGATGTCTTTGTCGTCGAAAGAGAGCAGGTTTTTGAAGCCGAGCACGTGGGCATAGAAGTCCACGTACCGGTTCATCTCGCCGAGGTGGACGTTGCCGACACAGTGATCGACATACTTCAAACCCACCGGGCCGGGCTTCCAGAATGGATTCTCCCAGGCGACGAAGCCGGGCATGAACAGCCCGTGGTACGCTTTCCGCTCGATGAAGCTGTGGATGGTGTCCCCGTAGGTGGCGATGGACGCCCGCACGATGCGCCCGTGTTCGTCTTCGAGCACTTCGGGCTCCCGGACGGCCTTCGCGCCGCGCCGCACCGTTTCCTCGAACGAGTACGTGGCGTCGTCCACCCACATCGCGATGTCGCGCACGCCGTCGCCGTGGCGCTTGATGTGCTCGGCGATGAAGGAGTCGGGCGAGAGGGGAGTGGTGAGCACGAAGCGAATCTTACCCTGCTGGAGAAGGTAGCTCGCTTCCTCTCGCGAGCCCGTCTCCAACCCGCGATAGCCGATGATCTGAAAACCGAAAGCGCTCTGATAATAATAGGCCGCCTGCTTGGCGTTTCCCACGTAAAACTCGATGTAGTCCGTCCCGTTGATCGGGAGAAAATCTACCTCGGGCGTGGAGGACGAAGGAGAGAGTACCTGTGTTGCTGCCATAACCTACCTCGCTTCACGATAGCTAAATCCGAAAACGAACGAAAAACAGGGGCCGAGCCTCAGCCGCGACGCTCGCATCCGGGCGACGCGCATGGAATTTACACCGATGACCGGAAGCCCACGTTCCAAAGGTACACATTTTATTCGGGGGGAAAAGCGGATGGACGCCCGGGGAGGTAAAGAATGAGCAAAAATAATCAAGTCTGTCCGAATAATTGTCGGAAATCAAAATATTATTCCGAATAAAGCTCGGCAATGACCTGGCCGCGGCGCTTTTCCGGAACGCGAGACGGGAAACAAACCGGCGGGATCGGCATGAGCAAGCCGTTCCTTCATGACTGCGCACCGAACCCGCACGCCGGATGAAGCCCTGGGAGACCCTGAAGAGCCGGTATCTGCTCAAACGCTGGTGGATGAACCTGCGCGTGGACCACGTGCGCCTGCCCGGCGGGGCGGAGCTGCCGGAGTTTCACGTGATCGAGTATCCGGACTGGGCGTGCGTGGTCTGTTTCGCTGAAGACGGGCGGCTCGTGATGGTGGAACAGTATCGCCACGGCATCCGGCGCGTGAGCCTGGAGTTTCCCGCCGGCGCCGTCGACCCGGGGGAGGACGGCCTGGCGGCGGCGCAGCGAGAACTGCTCGAAGAGACGGGCTACGCGGCCGACGTGTGGATGCGGCTCGGCCAGTGCTCGCCCGAACCGAGCAAGCAGACCAACTACGCCCATCTTTTCGTGGCGCGCGGCGCCCGGCGTGTGGCCGAACCGTCCTTCGATGAGGGCGAGGACCTCCGTTTGTGTCTCCTCGAACCCGACGAAGTGTTCCGTCGCGCGGAGTCCGGCGATATGATGCACGGCATCCACCTGGCGGCGCTTTTCTGGGCCCGCCACCGGGGCCTTTTCGACGAGGGCGGAGCCCCCGAGGCCGCGTGACGTTCGGCCTGGCGCATCATGCGGAGGAGCGGGACGTATCACCCCGATGCACGGGCAATAACCCACCGGGAGGATCGTTTGAAGAGCGAGGAGACACGGGCTCGTTCGACGATTCGAAAAGAGAGAAAAAGATGCGGAGCCTGAGGATAGGGACCTTCGCGGCGGGGATGCTCGCGGTCGCCGCGCTCTCGGCGTGCGGATCGCGCACGGGGGTGGTGGTCACGGGCTTCGAGGTGTCGCGGACCTCGTGGGATACCCTTCGGGTGCACGTCGCCTTCGGCGCGCGAAGGCTCTTCGGCGATCCCCGCCCGTTACGGCCGGATGAGACCACCCTCCACGTCTTCGACGCCGCTTTCGACACGTTGTATGCCGGGCCGGACCCGGTCATCCCCATCCCGGATGCCGACCTCGGGAGCGAGGAACGGCTGCTCGTGGAAGTGTGCGGGGCGTTCGGGGCGCATCGCGTCTGTGAACAGCGGGCGCTCCGGGCTTCACCCAAACGGGTGCTCGCCGAGCCGGACATCGAATACCCCGTGGACGAGCGCTACGAACGGGGGCGTTTCCGCTTCGGGTTCGCCGTCGAACGGCAGCGCTTCGGTGAACAGGCATGGGAGCCCGTGGCGCGGCGGCGGCCCGTCGGGGGCTTCATGCTCGCGTACGTGGACACGGAAGTAGGCGCGCCCGTCCGCGTGCCGTTCTCCCGAAACCGGGGGCGCTTCGACCTGGCTTCGCTCGACCACTATCGCGACTTCAAATATGCCCTTCAGACCGAACTCTTCGACGGCCGGGAGGCGGCCGTACGTTTCGACGTGTATGCGGACCTCATGGGCGCGGATCAACCCCTCACCTCCGTCGAGAAACGCATCGTGCAGAAGACGAACGAAGAGCGAATGGCCGAAGTGGCGGCGTTCGTCCGCGAGGCCGGCGCGCGTGTACTCGAACGTCTCGGCCTCGATCCCGGCCGGCGAAGGGTATACGTCTTCGTCGACGACTGGGCGTATGATCCGGGCGCGCGGGTCTACACGGTGACGATGGAACTACACTGGGCGAGCGGCTTTTTCAGCCGACGATGGCATGAACTCGACGGGCGGCTCGTGGTGAATGAGGACGGGAGCGAAGCGCGGTTCGAGCGTACGCGGGCGAAGGACGACGCCGAGCGCCGATGGCGCGAGCGCATTCCGGCGGATACGCTCCGGATCCCGAAGCTTCGGAGGCCCGATCACGGGCGTGAAGGGAACGTTGATCCGGAGCCGCCCCGGCGCGAACGGGTGAAGACGTGGTGAGCGGGCGGCGAGACGATAAACGTCGTTTCGAGACTCAGACGAAGAGCGGGGCCTCCTCACGCTCCGGCGGATTTTTCCGATCCGGAAGCCAGCTCGAGGCAAAAGTGACGGCTCCGAGCGCCGCGCCTGCGCCGATGATCAACTCGGCGGAACGGGCCGTCGGAACGTGTCGGGCCAGGAGAAAGACCGATGCGGAGGTCAGGGTGAAGCCCACGGCGCGCATCATCCAGCGGAGCGGGCGTTCCGTGCGGGAATGCTCATGGGGGGGGCGGCTTGTCTTCATGGCGGAAGGAACGGAGAATGGCTACGGATAACATCAGTTGAAATAGTCGCATACAAGGATTGTGCCGCCGGGAGACGGGCGACGAGAGAGGAGGCTACCTCGAGGGGTCGACGAGCGACTCGGGAGGATGCACCGGCGCGCGGAGACGTCCCGCATTGGCGCTGACGGTGCGCGCGAGCTGATCGAAGTATTTCGAGTTCCAGAGGGCGGCGTGCGTTCGGATGATCCGCCACTGCCGAAGCCGGTAGGGCGTCGGATTCGCCTGCGCGAGGTCGGCGAAGCGGGCTTCGAGGGCGAGCAGCCGGTTCCGGTTGGCATACGTGAACCCGAACCGGGCGATCTCAGCCACGAGGTCGTCGTACGCCTGGTCCCATGACGTTCGCTCACCGTCGGGCCGGGCGAAGGTGTCGTGATCGAAGCGGAAGGTGGCGGCAGGGTCGAAGACGTCGAGGCCGGCGTCGGCGAGGGCTTCGACGGCCCCGGGCGGGAGGAAGAAACGCACCGGCGCACCGGCGACGGCGTCGACGAGGTGAAGGTCCACCTCGGGCGGGAGGTCCACGCTGTCCGGCGCTTCGGGGAGGAGGAAGTGGGGGTTCATCGCCCGAAAACGATCGTAGAGGCGCGGGGTGAAGGCAGCCTCCCCCCAGTCGAAGCGCCGTCCGGTGGCTTCGAGCGCGCCGAGGAGTTCACTCAGAAAGAGCGCGTGGCCTCGTTTGAGTTGCACCCGCTCGGCGCGCATCGTCCGCGTCGTGTCGATGGGGAGCGTCTCCGTGGCGCGGAGTGAGCCGTACGCCGAGGGCACGTACGCGCGCGAGGCGCTCCGGAAAGAGGAACTCCGGGACACGGTGGCGTAACCGTCGGTCAGCCCCCACAGGAATGCGTCGAGCACATTCGGCTTCGAGGTGTTCGGGGTTGCGGCGCTCGTCAGGTAGGCGCGGTATATCTTGAAGAGGTTATACGGTCCGGAGTGATAGGCCGAAAGTCCCGGCAGTTCGTGCCCGACGGCGTTGGCATAGGCGCGCATGAGCGTGAAGGCGGGCTCCATAGCCAGCAGCGGGTGGCGTTCCTCCCACACCTGAACCCGCCCGCCGCTCGCGGTGCGAAGCTTGAAGTGGCGAATGCCGTTTTGCCGGAGCAGATACGGCATGATCTGATACCGGCTCCGCGCGCCTACCCGCGAGACGAGCGCGTCGTCGTTGAACGTCTCGACGGTGCCGACCTCGGTGGCGAGCAGGCTCAGCCCGAGCTTCCGCGCCAGCCGGATCTCATACTCGAGGAACGCCGTCTCCCGTTCTCGCGCCTCACGGACCTGGTCGGCGCGGCCCCACTTGACCATGATCGCCCCTTTCGGGAACCCGAGGGCCTGGTATTTTTTCGAGAGCCGCCGCGTCTCTTTGGCGCGCTTCCGGTCGATGTCGCGCCAGTCGATGGACGCTCCCCGGCGATACGCCTGGCGCTCCTCGATGAGGGTGAAAACTTCGAGGGTCTCGAACGTGCGGTTGTCGAGCACGCGGATCGTGAAGTTGTCGTCGATGCCCTGACGGGTCTCGTACAGGGAAAGCAGGGCCCGGAAGTCTCGGATGCGGCGACGGGTTGCCGGGTTGAAGCGGTCTCCGGGGTCGAAGGCGGTGAGATAAGGACGGTAGAGGCGGTCCGGGTGGAGGTCGAGGCTCCGCATCGTGAAGGCGCCCCGGCGGGCGTCGGGCGCGCGCGGCGTCTCGGCGGGCGTCTCGGAAACGCCGGCGGGGACGGCGTCGAAGTGGAGCAGCACGTTCCGGGCCAGCAGGTCCATCCCGGCGAAGGCCATCATGCTGGCGGTGAAAAGAATCAGGATCAGCAGCCCGAGATGGATCGAGCGCCGGTTCCACAGGAGCACTCTGGGGTCGATCCTGAAGTCTCCCTCCTTCGGCGGCGTCGGTCCTTCTCCGCTAAACGCCCTGTCTTTTCCCTCGTCCGTCATCATCATTTCTCAGGCACTTTGAACGCCGGGGCGGCGATGCATTTCGAGGATCGGAGTCGGTCGGGGGAAGATGGCTTGCGTGTCGAAGCGTTCAATAAATGAGTTCTTTCGTACATCGGTCGGTTACATGGATAAATTAATCCCTGCCTCGTTCGGGGTTCATTGCTCGGGAGGATGGCGTCGCCGTTTCCGGGCCTGATCGACGAGGCGGCGGAAGAGCGGCTGCATGGCCTCGCCCATGCGTTCGGGGTGAAACTGCACGCCTATCAACAGCCCGTCGGCACTCTCGATGGCTTCGACGACGCCGTCCGGCGATGTGGCGGAGACCGTGAACCCCGCGCCGACCTCGGCGACGGCCTGCACATGCCTCGTGTTCACCATGAGCGTGTCGGTCCCGAGCATATCGTGGAGGTGCGAACCCTCGACGAGGCGCACCGGGTGGACGTCCGCACCCCGCCCGGACGAATGGACGGACGCGCCGTTCCTCTGACGCTCGACGTCGGCGAAGATGGAGCCGCCCCGGACGGCATTGAGAAGCTGCATGCCATAGCAGATGCCGAGCACCGGCTTGCGGGCCTTCATGAACGCGGCGAGCACCCGACGATCCGAACGCGCGCGGACGGGGTCGGTCTCGTCGATGTCGGAGGGGAGTGCGCCGATGAGCCGATCCGTCACCGCGGGACCGCCCGTGATGACGAGTCCGTCGAGGAGGCCGGCGAAGGCTTCCGTCCCGGACTCGAGCATGGGCACGATCACGGGGAGGCCGCCGGCCCGCTCGATCGCCTGCACGTACGTGTGGTGCAAACGTTGTTCTCCCGCCTCGAACGATGTGGTGATGCCGATGCGAACCTCCATGCCCTCTGCGTCGCCCCTCTCCAAAATCCGAATGATCCGCTCCTTGAAATGTGCTTCGTTGCCTCCCATGGCCGTTGGACGGAGGTCGGTCGTTCATTCACCGGACCCCACCCGAACCGTGTCGAAAACATACGGCGTCGGGACGTGAAGTGGAAGCCTGAAAGGGGCAGAAGCGCGAACAAAATTGCCGGGCCGCCGGAATGAAGCGCCGGCCCGACCGACACGCTGTTCCGGTGGGTCCACGGGAGGGGTGAAACAGGTTTTTTTCCTACCGCATCCCGGAACGCACAGCGTATCCTTGTCCGGGAAGAAAGTATGCGAAGACCCGTGTTCACGGGAGGACGTCGCGGAGGGTCAGGCGCGCGGGATCGGAAGCGGCGGCGGCGTCGAGGCTGAGGAGGAGGTAATCTTCGGCGCGCCACGCGCTCGTCACGTGGGTGGCGAACGCTCCGGCGTCGAGGAGGTCGTGGAGTGCGTGACGGATCGTCCGGTTCCGATAGCGCTTCGAACTGGTCGAGGAGCCGTGGATGATGCGCACCCGGGCGCGCCCGCGCCGGGCGGCTTCGCGGATCGTGGCGCGGACCAGGCGCATCGCTTCCTCGACCGTCGCTCCGTGAACGTCGAGGGTGACCGTGCGCCCGTCGTCTTCGAGTCTGGGAAAAGGCATCGCAGGGGAGGGGAGTCTCAAGGATGGACGCCGCGAAGCATGAGGCCGGCGGCTGGAGAAAAACGGACGTGGAAGCCGACGGTTTTTGCCGAAGGATCTGGCAAGTTAATGATAAAAATGCGTTCTTAAGCATTGAAAAATTCGATAGTTCGGCGCTTCAGTCCACGTTGTATGCTCCGGTTGGTAGGTCTGGACGAGCGCGTGCGAGAGCCTGTTGGGTGTCACTCCGGAATGACCGGGCCGGACCGGCTCAGAAGAACTCACCCGGCCGTAGGAATATAGCGGCCAACCATTTCACGGAGGGCCGTCGTTTTTTCCAGACCGCAGGCAACGTCCATTCCGGGCAGGCAGGAAAGCGTTGCTTGCGATGCGCATTGCGGAGACGAACGGTTCTGATGGACCGGCGCAGCGCGCCCGGACGTTTTGACGGGAGCTGTTTTTGTCTCGGCTTCCGGGAATCGTAGGGACGAGGCGGTAATTCAAGGAGGGCCAACCTATGGGAGCGCGTGAAGGAGGAGTCGTGCAGCCGGATGTATCGTTCGAGGTCTTTCTCCAACTCGATTTTCGCGTGGCGCGAGTGACGCGAGCGTCTCTGGCCGAGGGGACGCGCGCGCCCTCCCGGGTGCTCACCCTCGACCTCGGACCGCTCGGCGTCCGCACGTCCGTGGCGCAGTTTGCGCTCGTTCCCGAGGCGGAGATGGTCGGGCGGAACGTCGTCGCCTGTTGTAATCTCGGCACGCGCCGCATCGGGAAATACACGTCGGAGGCGCTGGTGCTCGGGACGCCGCATCCGGACAACCCGCCGGGACAGGGGCAGGCCCTCCCGCTCTTCGCTCATCCCGAAGCCGCGCCGGGCGACCGGGTTTTCTGAATGGAACGTCGCGCACATATCCACGAGTCGGGTGTCCGGGCCGGGACGTACGAGCGCGCCTTGGAGAACCGGCCTATCGAGGACGCCGGTCTGGGCTATGCGGCCACGCTCGACGCGCAACGGCGGGCCCTGGCGTGCATCGCCGAGGACCTTCGCGCCGTCACCTCGGGCGGGCGGCTCGACGCGCCTTTCTTTTTCGATTCCGCCGAAGCCTGCATCGCTACGTATGCCGAGGCGCTCGGGCACGTCCGCGAGCGGTTCTGGACGACAACCCGCCTCCATTCCGGCTTCTGGACCGTCCGCGATCCGCGCATCATCGAGGCCAACGTTCGGATGACGCGCCGCGTGCGTACGCACGGAGGCACGGTGCGTCGTCTCTTCCTCCTCGATCAGCCGCCCGAGCGTGTGGCGCAAGCCTATCGGGATCAGCGCATCCTCCATGATCAACTGGGCAACCGGGAGGAGGTCAAGCGCCTCGACGACGCTTTCGAGACCCTGAAAGAGAACCTCCACGCCCTCGCAGCGGACGGCTGTGAGTTGCGGGTGATCCATGACGCCGAGGGTCGGCACCGGGCCCTTCCCGAAGCGATGGCCTGGCGACCGGAGGACTCGGAACTGGCGATCTACGACCGTTTCCGCGTGGACGCCTTCGGCGGAGGACGGACCGGACGCATCACGAACGTGCGGAGCTTCAGCCGGGCAATGCGGGACTTCGAGGAGCATCTCGCCGCCGCCGAGGCCTTCTTCGTCGATCTGTGGGCAACGGCGGATGCGATGCCGAGCTATCTCGCCCGGCTCGATCGCGCGGTGGCCGCTTCGAAAAACCGGATTGCCTACCGCTCGAACTGGCTGGCGCGCTACGAATATGCCCTCGACCCGGAGGACGAAGCCCTGAAGTCCGCCGAAGCGCGCGCCCTGGCGGAAGCCCTCCGCACGCGGGGCCGCTGGGGGCATGTGGGGCGGTGCCTCGACGTCGGGACGTGCACCGGGCGGTATCTGCTCTTCCTCCGCGACGCCGTGCGCCCGGAAGGGCGGATCGTGGGACTCGACGACAACCTTCAATGCGTACAGTTTGCCCGGGCAAACGTGGAGCGCGAGGCTTCGGACGACGCCCGCATCCGCATCCTCCACGGTGACTTCGGTGCGCCTCGGCTCTCGCTCGAGGACGCGCCTTTTCATCTGATCACCTGTATGATGAGCACCCTCTCCCACTTTGGACGGGACCGCAACGACGGCCTCGACGACGCGCTTCAGGAGACGCTCCGGCGCATGCGGCGGTTGCTCGACCCGCGGGGCGTGCTCGTCTTCAGCCTGTGGTCCGGAGAAGCCTGCCGAACACGGCGTTTTCTCTCGATATACCGGCCCGAGGACGGGCGGAGGCTGGCCTCGTGGACGCCCGGCAGGCAGGAGACGGAGCGGCGACTCTCGGCGGCGGGCTTCGAAACGGTCGAGCGGATCCGACCCGATTCCCGGCTGGACCTGTGGATCTGTGAACGCGGCTGAGGGAACCTCAAACAAACCCGAGCGCGCGCGAGGCGCGTCTCTGTTCATCCGAGTCGAAACGATTTATGAGTCAAAGGACCACGGCGCCCCTGGAGGGGGGGCGCAAAAGCCCGACGACGGGAGGGGAGCACGGGCTTCACGCGCTCACGCGCATGCAGCTTCGCCTGTGGATGGGGCAGCAGTTCGATGCGCGTGCGACGGGCTACCACATGGCCTTCTCCTTCGCGTTCGGCGGCGCGCTCGACCCCGCGCACTTCGACGCGGCGTTTCAGGCGGTGCTCGACCGGTGCGATGCGCTTCGGACGGTCATCGAGCAGACGGACGAGGGGCCCCGTCAACGCGCCGTGCCGCCCTTCCGCTTCGCGATGGAGGAAGTGGATCTGTCCGGCGCGCCCGATCCGGAGGCGGCGCTCGAACGCCGGCTCGCCGCCCGGGTTGCGTGCCCGCTCCGGCTCGATGAACGGCTCTTCGACACGGCGCTTTTCCGGATGGGCGAGGGACGGCACGTGTGGTACGTGAACCTGCATCACCTCATTGCCGACGGATGGTCGTACGAGCTCCTCTTCCGGCGCGTGGCGGATGCGTATGCGCGGGTGCGGGCGGGCACGCTCGACGCGCTGCCGGCGTTTCCCTCGTTTCATGCTTTTCTCGAACGCCGGTCGCCCGTACGCCGGGCGGCTTCGCCTTCGAACGGGGAGCCGCTTCCCCTTTTCGGGGAGACGTCTGCGAACCGGACCGCTCGGGAGCGCCGGATCAGCCGCACGCTTTCGGACGAACGGATGGGACGACTGAATGCGCTCGTCGCTTCCGAAGGCGCGCGCTCGATCAACGCGCACCTCGCCCGGACGAACATTCTCGCCGCGCTCGTCTTTACCTATCTCCATCAAATCACGGGGCGGCGGAGGCTCGTCCTCGGGATGCCGTTCCACAACCGTCTCGACGAGGCGTCGCGGGAGGTGGCCGGATTGTTTCAGGAGACGCTGCCCGTCGCCGTCGAGATCGGTGTGGAGGATACGTTCGCGTCCCTGCTCGAAAAGACGACTCGGGCGACGTGGACGGCGATGCGGAAGGCCCGGAGCGGCGTCGTGGAGGAAGACCCGCGCGCGTACGAGGTCATGTTCAATTATCCGAACGTCACGTTCTCCTCCTTCGACGGGATGCCGGTCGCGCCCCGGTGGCTCCATCCCGGCTTCGGCGACGGACGCAGGTTGCTCTTCGTTCAGGCGCACGACTTCGGTGCGACGGGCCGCCTCACGCTCGACGTAGACGTGAACGAGGGCGTCTTCGACGCGGCGCGGCGTCGCCACGCGGCGGACCACCTCGCATGCCTCTTCGATCAGTGCCTCGCCGAGCCCGGACGTCGGCTCGACGCGCTCGACCGCGTTCCGCCCGACGAGCGCGCGCGGCTGATAACGGGCTTCAACCGGACGGCGGCAGACTTTCCGGCGGACCTCACGCTTGCCGACCTCTTCGAGCGGCAGGTCGAACGCACGCCGGAGGCGACGGCGATGGTCTTCGGCGAGGCGGCGCTCACGTACGCCGAACTCAACGAGTGGGCGAACCGGTGGGCGCATGTGCTCCGGCGGCGCGGCGTGGGGCCGGGCGTGCCGGTGGGGGTCTTTGCCGAACGCTCCCCGGAACTCATGGCCGCGCTCCTCGCACTCTTCAAGGCGGGCGGCGCATTCCTCCCGCTCGACGTCGCTTACCCCCGCGAACGCCTCGCTTTCATGCTCGCCGACGCGCGCGCGCCGCTCGTGCTCACCCGGGCGCATCTCCGGGAAAAGCTCCCGTCCGGAACCTTCGACGCGCTCTGCCTCGATGCCCCCGCGCCGGAGGCTTCGCCCGCGAACCTCTCGCGTCCCGACACCGCGCCCGACGACCTCGCGTACGTCATCTATACCTCCGGCTCGACGGGCCGCCCGAAAGGCGTGGCGATGCCGATGCGCGCGATCACGAACCTCGTGTGGTGGCAGATGCACACCGCCACGCGGCTCGTCCGCCCGCGCACCCTTCAGTTCACGCCCCTCAATTTCGACGTCGCCCTTCAGGAGATCTTCGCGTGCTGGTGCGCCGGCGGCACGCTCGTCGTGCCCACCGAAGCCGTCCGCCGCGACCCCGAGGCCGCGCTCCGCCTGCTCATCGAAGCGCGGGTCGAGCAACTCTACGTCATCTTCTCGCCGCTTCGCCGTCTGGCCGAGACCGCCGTCCGCCTGGACCTCTACCCGACGAGCCTCCGCGAAGTGATCACTGCCGGGGAGCAGGTGCAGGTCGCGCCCGCCCTCGTCCGCTTCTTCGAAAACCTTCCGGATTGCACGTTCGAAAACCAGTACGGTCCCTCCGAGACGCACATCGTCACGCGGTGGGTGCTCTCCGGAGCGCCGAAGGATTGGCCGGTGCTCCCGCCCATTGGAAAGCCCATTGCGAACACCGAGATCTATCTTCTCGACGAGCACCTTCGCCCCGTGCCCGTGGGGATGCCGGGCGAGCTTTTCATCGGAGGCGTACAGGTGGCCGACGGCTATCTCAACCGTCCGGAGTTGACGGCGGAGCGCTTCGTGCCCGACCCGTTCTCCGGGCGTGTCGGGGCGCGGCTTTATCGCACGGGCGACCTCGGGCGTTTCCTTCCGGACGGCGACATCGCGTTTCTCGGGCGGAAGGATTTTCAGGTGAAAGTGCGGGGCTATCGGATCGAACTCGGCGAGATCGAGGCCGCGCTCGCGCGCCACCCCGCCGTGCGCGAAGCCGCGGTGACCGCGCGCGTGAATGCATCCGGCGACCGGAGGCTGGCCGCCTACCTCGTGCCGCGCGCCGCCCCGCCCTCGGCGGAAGAACTGCGCCGGTTCCTCGCCGAGACGTTGCCCGAATACATGATCCCGTCCCACTTCGTCTCGATTGAAGCGATGCCGCACACGGCCAACGGCAAGGTGGACCGGCGTCGGCTTCCCGCGCCGGAGGGCCGCCCCGTGCTCGAGACCGCCTTCGCCGCACCGCGCGACGGAGAGGAAGAAACCATCGCCGCGGTGTGGCGAGACGTGCTCGGGCTCGAACGGGTGGGGCGACGCGATAACTTCTTCACCCTCGGCGGCGACTCGCTCATGCTCGTCGAGGTCCACGCGCGTCTCTCAGAACGCTTCGACCGACCGCTTTCCATCGTGAACCTCTTCGAGTATCCGACCATTGTCGCGCTCGCTCGTTTTCTTCGCGAGGAAGGGGCTTCGGGTGCGGGGGCGGCGCGGGCGCGGGAACGGGCGATGCGGCAGAAGGAGGCGCTCCGGCGGCAGACGGCGCTCCGGGAGCGGCGCGGGGGGAACGACGGCGCAAAGGGTATGCACAACGATGGAGGAAACCCATGATCACCACCGATGCTTTTGAAGTGAAACCGATCGACGCGCCGCTCGGCGCGGAGATTACGGGCGTCGATGCTTC
The DNA here is from genome assembly GCF_056451265.1 of Rhodocaloribacter sp. Classification (NCBI taxonomy): domain Bacteria; kingdom Pseudomonadati; phylum Rhodothermota; class Rhodothermia; order Rhodothermales; family Rhodothermaceae; genus Rhodocaloribacter; species Rhodocaloribacter sp. The sequence continues at coordinate 52,754 of NZ_JBWOPL010000029.1, forward strand.
GGCTCCGCCCGCCGACGACCTCGTGCGCGCACTCAAGCAAGCGCTCGCCGAATACGGGGTGCTCGTCTTTCGGGGGCAACACCTCGCGCACGAGCAGGAACAGGTCGCCTTCACGCAAGCCTTCGGCGAGACGGTCGTGCCGTGGCTCCACGGCGGCGAACGAAACACCTTCGCCCGGATCGAGGAGATCAGCCCGCGTCCGGCGTATACGGGCGAACATCCGAGTTGCGTATACTGGGTCAACGGCCCCGGCTTTTATGACCGCCCGGACGACGGGTACGCACAGGACTGGCATGCCGACGTATCGTATCTTCAAAACCCCCTTCACTATTCGTTTCTGTACGCCATCGAAGCGCCCGAGAGTGGATATGAGACGTGGTACGTGAACCAGTACGCCGTCTATGACGATCTCGACGAGGCGACGAAAAAGCAACTCGACGGGCGCTCGATCTCGCATGAGTTCAAGTCGGCTTTCCCGAACCTTTCGGGCGCGCTGCACCCGCTCGTGCTCAAACATCCGATCTCGGGTCGACGCGCGCTGTACGGGGTCCCCGGCTACGATCGCGGCGCGCCGGTCGGGATGACGGAAACGGAGTGGCGGCCCATCCGGGAGCGGCTGGAGGCCAACCTCGCGGAAGAGCGCTTCCTGTACCAACATCACTGGCGCACCGGCGACCTCCTCGTGTGGGACAACCGGTGCGTGCTCCACCGGCGCGGGCCGCAGGTGCGCGGGCAGACGCGCATCCTCCGCCGCACCGTCGCCGGGGACGGCTCCGCGAACGACCTTCGGATGCGACTCCTCGGATGGGACTGAGGAGCGCACCCGCTCGAACCCGCAAATGACTCACCACCGGACCGAAGAATCGATGGACGGGATTGCCATCATCGGCATGCACGGGCGTTTTCCCGGCGCGAACGACCTCGATGCATTCTGGCGGAACCTCCGCGACGGCGTCGAAGGGATCACCTTCTTCTCGGAGGAAGCATTGATCGAGGCCGGCATCCCGCCCGAGGCGGTGCGTGCCCCCGATTACGTGAAGGCGGGCGGGGTTCTCGAAGATGCCGAACGGTTCGATGCGGCTTTCTTCGGATACCCGCCTCGTGAAGCGGCCCGCATGGACCCGCAGCACCGCGTGTTCCTCGAAGGGGCGTGGGCGGCGCTCGAGCACGCGGGATACGATCCCGCACGGTATGAGGGAGCCGTCGGCGTCTATGCGGGGGTGAGCCTGAACACGTACCTGTTGAACAACCTCTTCGCGGGACGGGACTTCTTGCCGCACATGAACGACCTCTCGGTGATCATCGGCAATGGGCCGGAGTACCTCGCCACCCGGGTCTCGTACGAACTCGACCTTCGGGGGCCGAGTGTGGCCGTGCACGCCGCGTGCGCCACCTCGCTCGTAGCCGTGGCCGAGGCGTGCCGGAGCCTGCTGACGTATGCGTGCGACCTGGCGCTCGCCGGGGGCGTCTCCGTACGTGTGCCGCAGGCGCGAGGCTATCGCTTCGTGCCCGACGGCATCTTCTCGCCCGACGGCCACTGCCGCGCCTTCGATGCGCAGGCGCGGGGCACCGTCTTCGGCAACGGCGTCGGCATCGTCGTGCTCAAACGCCTCGACGAAGCCCTCGCCGACGGCGACACGGTCTTCGCCGTGATCAAAGGCGCGGCGGTCAACAACGACGGCGCCGCGAAGGTGGGCTATACGGCGCCGAGCGTTCGGGGGCAGGCGGAGGTCGTCGCCACGGCGCTGGCGCTGGCCGAGGTCCCGCCCGAGACGGTGACGTACGTCGAGGCACACGGCACCGGCACCGCCCTCGGCGACCCCATCGAGATCGCCGCGCTCACGCAGGCTTTCGACACCGAAGAGAAAGGCTATTGCGCCATCGGATCGGTGAAGACGAACGTCGGGCACCTCGACGCGGCGGCGGGCGTGGCGGGCCTGCTCAAAACGGTCCTCGCACTCCATCACCGGGAACTGCCACCGAGCCTCCATTTCGAGACGCCCAATCCGAACATCGACTTCGAGAACACGCCGTTCTACGTCAACGCCGCGCTTCGTCCGTGGGAGACGGGCGCCTTCCCGCGCCGCGCGGGCGTGAGCTCCTTCGGCATCGGCGGAACGAACGTCCACCTCGTCCTCGAAGAAGCACCGGAGCCGCCGCCCCCCGCGCCCTCGCGTCCGTATCAGGTCCTCATGTATTCCGCCGGGACGGAGACGGCTCTCGACGTGATGAGCCGACGGTTGGCGGCTTTCCTTAAAGAAAACCCTGAAGTCTCGCTCGCCGACGCCGCATACACGCTCCGGGTCGGACGGAAAGCCTTCGTGCACCGCCGGGCGGTCGTGGCGCGGTGCGGGGCGGAGGCCGTCGCCGCGCTCGAAGCGGGCGACGCACGCTCGGGCGAAGCGCCGGAAGAGCCGCCGCCGGTCGCCTTCATCTTTCCGGGACAGGGGGCGCAGTACCCGAACATGGGGCGGGGGCTGTACGAGACCGAGCCGGTCTTCCGCCGGCACGTGGATGCGTGCGCGGAGCGCCTCGAAGCGCACCTCGGCTTCGACCTCCGCACGATCCTTTTCCCGTCCGAAGGCGCGGAGGATGCGACGGCCGAGAGGCTTCGACGCACCGGCCTCACGCAGCCCGCCCTCTTCACCGTCGAATATGCGCTGGCGCGGTTGTGGATGTCGTGGGGCGTGCAACCCGAGGCGATGACCGGGCACAGCATCGGCGAGACGGTGGCGGCGTGTCTCGCCGGCGTCTTCTCACTCGACGACGCCCTCGCCTTCGTCGCCGCGCGGGGACGGATGATGGAAGCGTTGCCCTCCGGAGCGATGCTCGCCGTCCTTCTGCCCGAAGAAGAGGCGCGGGCCTTCGTCGACGAGCCGCTCTCGCTTGCCGTCGTGAACGCTCCCGAACAGTGCGTCCTCTCGGGACCGCACGAGGCCGTGGCGGCGCTCGAGGCAAGGCTCGAGGCCGCGGGAGTCGCCTGCTCCCGCCTCCGCACGTCCCACGCCTTCCACTCGGCCATGATGGAGCCGATGCTCTCGGAACTCACGGAACGGCTTCGCGCGATGACGCTCCACCCGCCGCAGATCCCCTTCATCTCGAACCTCACCGGCACGTGGATCACCGACGATGAAGCCACGGACCCGGCGTACTGGGCGCGGCACGTCCGGAACACGGTGCGGTTCAAAGACGGACTGGAGACGCTCATGGCCGACCCCGCCCGCGTGTTCCTCGAAGTCGGGCCGTGGCGGACGATGGCGGCGCTCGGAGGATGGCCGGAGGCGAGCAAGCGCCACCTCCTGGCCTCGATGCGGCCTCCCCGCGACGAGACCCCGGACGAGGCTTTCCTCCTCGACGCCGTGGCCCGGCTGTGGACGGCGGGCGTGCCGGTGGATCCCGCCGGCTTCTTTGCGCACGAAAAACGCCGCCGCATCCCGCTCCCGACCTATCCGTTTGCGGGCGAGCGTCACCGGGTCGAGCCGGCGCAAGCGGCGGCCGCGACGGCGAAGCCGAAGGACGGGGCGGCCGTTCCCGAAGCCGGGAAAAGGACCGATCCGGCGACGTGGTTTTATGCGCCCTCCTGGCGGCGGCAGCCGAGAACGACGCGCGCGCTCGAAGCGCCGGAACGATGGCTCGTCTTCACCGATGCGCATGGCCTGGGGAGCGCCGCGCTCATGCGGCTCTTCGCGCAGGGGCAACGCATCGTGCGCGTGCAGCCCGGCAAAGCCTTCGCCCGCGACGACGAGCGCGTCTTCACGATCCGACCCGGCAACGCCGGGGATTACGTGCGGCTCTTCCGCGCGCTTCGCAAGGGGGACGGCCTCCCGAAACGCATCCTCGATCTGTGGGCCGTGGGCGAGGCGGCGACCGACGACGCACCCTTCGCGCATTTCAACCACCTCCTCGCCTTTGCCCACGCGCTTGCCGACCACGATCGCATCCCCCGGATGGATCTCACCGTCGTGACGACGAACCTCTTCGACGTGACGGGGGAGGAGCAGGCCCTTCATCCCGAAAAAGCCACGGTGCTCGGCCCGGTCCGCACGTTGCCGAAAGAGTTTCCCGGCGTCACGGCGCGGTGTGTGGACCTCGTCGTGCCCGAGGGGGGCGTCTTTGGCCCGTCGGAGGCGGACCGGGTGATCGCCGAGGCGGCGACGGATGCGGCGGCGGAGGTGGTCGCGTATCGCGGCCGGCATCGGTGGGTGGAGGCCTACGAGCCGGTCCGTCTCGACGCCGTGGCCGGGACGCCGCGCCTCCGGGAGCGGGGCGTGTATCTCATCACGGGCGGGATGGGCGGCATCGGGAGCGTGCTCGCCGGATATCTCGCCGGGACGCTCCGCGCGCGTCTCGTGCTCACGAGCCGGTCGGGGCTGCCGCCGCGCGAGGCGTGGGACGAGATCGTCGCACAGGGCGGGGATGCGGAGGTGATCCGGAAGATCGAGCGCGTGCGAACGCTCGAAGCGCGGGGGGCCGAGACGCTCGTGCTCGCCGCCGACGCTTCCGACGCGGCGGCGATGCGGACGGCCTACGCGGCGGCGAAAGCGCGTTTCGGCGCGGTCCACGGCGTCGTCCACGCGGCGGGTGTGCGGGGCGAGCGCATGATGTTCGCGAACACGCCCGAGGCGGCCGCCGCCGTCCTTCGCCCGAAAGTGCGCGGCGCACGCATCCTCGACGCCCTCGTACGCGACGACGATCCCGACTTCGTGCTCCTGTGCTCGTCCTTCGTCGCGGCGCTCGGCGAGGTCGGGCAGGCGGACTATGCCGCCGCGAACGCTTTCATGGACGCCTTTGCGCACGCCCGCCGTGCCTCGGGTGGTCCGTTCACCGTGGCCGTGGACTGGGAGGCGTGGGGCGAGGTCGGCATGGGGGTCAACACGGAGATCCCCGGACCGATGCGCGCCCGCCGGGAGGCGATGCTCCGAAACGCGCTCACGAACGGGGAGGGCGTCGAGGTCTTTCGCCGCGCGCTCGCCGCCGGTCTGCCGCAGGTGCTCGTCTCGACGTATGACTTCACGGAGCGGGCCGAAGAGCACCGCTCCGCCACGCTCGATGCCGCGTTCGAGGCGGCGGAGCCCGGGGCCGCCGCACCTTCCGGGACGCCGATGCCCGAGCCCGCGTCGTCGGAGGCGCCGCGCACGGAGATCGAGCGGGTGGTGGCCGAGACGATGGGGCAGTTGCTCGGGGTGGACACGGTGGGACGGGACGATGACTTTTTCGACCTCGGGGGCAACTCGCTTCTGGCGACGCAATTGAACAACCGTTTGCGCCGGCGCTATGAGCGGGCGGAGCTGTCGCTTCGAAGCCTCTTCGATCATCCGACGGCGGCGGGGCTGGCGGCGCGGATCGCCGAGGCGTACCCCGAGGAAGCTGCCGCCGAAGCGGCCGAGGCGCGTCGGCCCCTCCGCGAGCGGCTCGAAAGGGCGGCCCCCGGGGCACGGACGGCCCTCCTCGAAGCCTATCTCCGGCAGCGCGTGGCCGAGGCCCTCGGTCTGGCCCCCGACGCGCTCCCTCCGGACGGCGACCTCTCCGCCTTCGACCGCGACGCCATCGCCGAGCACGTGACGTGGACGCTCAAGGAATACCTCGACCTCACGCTTTATCGCACCGAGGTGCGGGCGCATCCGTCACTGGCTTCGCTCGCCCGCTTCGTGTGCGACGAATGGGAGCGGCTGGCCGTGCTCGTGGGCGGGGCGCCGCCCTCGAAGGCTGACGCGCCGAGTCTGTCTCCCGGCCCCCACTTCGAGACGACGGAGACGAGCCCGCGGAACCCGATCCCCGACGTGGCTTTCGTGCTCTCCGCCCCGCGTTCCGGCTCGACGCTCTTCCGGCTGATGCTCTCGGCCCATTCCCGCCTCTTTTGCCCCCCCGAACTGAACCTCCTCGGCCACATGGACATGCGGTCGTGGAGTGAGGACCGCGACATCCTCATGCCGCACGAAGGGCTCGTCATGGCCCTCACCACGCTCCTGGAGACGACGCGCGCCGACGCCGAGACCCTCGTGAACCGGCTCGTGGCGGAGGCGCGCCCGACGGCGGAGGTCTTTCGTATGATGCAGGCTCGCCTCAGCGACCGCGTGCTCGTGGACAAGACGCCCTCGAACGCGCTCCGCGTGGAGACGCTCGATCGCGCCGAGACCCTCTTCGACGCTCCGAGATACGTTCACCTCGTGCGCCATCCGTATGCGGTCATCGACTCCTTCGTGCGCGCCCGCTTCGACCGTGTGCGAGGCGACACCGGCGACCCGTTCGCCATCGCCGAAGCTTACTGGACCCGGATGAACCACAACATCCTCAAGCTCGCTGAAAAACTACCTGAGGAGCGGTACCTTCGGGTGAAATACGAGGACCTCGTCCGCACGCCGGAGGCGGTCATGCGGGCGGTGTGCGCGTTCCTCGGACTGTCCTTCGAAGAGGGGATGCTCCATCCGTATGCGCACAGCGAAATGTTCGGGGGGCCCGGCGACCCCAACATTTTCCGGCACACCGGCATTATCGCGAGCCTTGCCGACAAGTGGAAACGCGTCCGTTTGCCGCGCCCGCTCGGCGAAGCGGCCCGTCGGACGGCCGAGGCGATGGGCTATCCGCTCTCGGAGGAGAAAGGCGCGGAACGGGGGCGGTAAGCCGGACGGCGTATCATCGGGAGGGGGTTCGTATGCGGAGCACGATCCTTCGTTTTGAAGGACGCGTCGCTCCGAAGACGATGCCTTCGTCCGGGCCTCGCGTCATCGGCTCTTGCCGAACCGCGTTCCCGGGGCGACCATCGGGACGACACCGGCGAACCCACGGGGTAAATGCCCCTCCCTCAGCCCGCGTTATCATGCCTGCCGACCAATCGGACATACCACCCGTGGCGATGCGCACGCCTCCGAAGACGGCGCCGCTCTCGCACGCGCAGGAGCGGCTGTGGGTGCTCCACCGGCTCGAACCCGGCAGCACGGCGTACCACATCCCGCTCGCATTCCGTCTCGAAGGATGCCTCGACGCGGCGGCGCTCCGGCGGAGTGTGAACGAGATCATCCGGCGACACGAGGTCTTGCGCACCACCTTCCCGCTCGTCGACGGCGTGCCGGGGCAGGTCGTCGCGCCCGCGCTCACGTTCGACGTTCCGGAGATCGACCTGCGGGACGCGCCGGAGACGCTCGAAACGCGCATGGACGCGGTCATTGCGGAGCCGTTCGATCCGGCGACGGGACCGCTCCTTCGGGTCCGGCTCTTCCGTCTCGGCGAAGAGACGCGTGTGCTCCTCGTCGTGACGCATCACATCGTCTCGGACGGATGGTCGTCGGGGGTGTTCATGCGGGAGTTGTGCGCGTGCTATGCGGCCTTCGTCGAGGGACGCCCCTCGCCCCTGGCGCCGTTGCCTCTGCAGTACGCCGACGTTGCGCGGCGGCAACGCTCGCCCGAAGCCGAGGCCGAGATCGAGCGGATGATGGCGCACTGGCGTCGACGGCTCACCGGCGCGCCGACGGTGCTCGACCTTCCCCGCGACCGCCCGAGGCCCCGGGAGAAGAGCTATCGGGGAGGGCGCCGGTGGATGCGGCTGCCGCCGACGCTCACCGGAGCGCTCTCGGACTTCAGCCGCCGCGAGCGCGCCACCATGTACATGACGCTTCTCGCGGCTTTTGCGACGCTCCTTCACCGGTATACGGGGGCCGGCGAGATGCTCCTCGGGTCGCCCATCGCCAACCGGCGGAGCGCCGACGTCGAAGGGCTCATCGGCTTTTTCGTCAACACGCTCGTGCTTCGGATCGATTGCTCGGGAGACCCGACGTTTCGCGCGTTGCTCCGCCGCGTGCGCGACGAGGCGCTGGCGGCATACGATCATCAGGAGGTCCCCTTCGAGCGGCTCGTCGAGGCGTTCGCCCGGGACCGGCGGCTCGACCGGAGCCCGCTCGTTCAGGTGCTCTTCGGATGGCAGAACATGCCCTCGTTTCCCATGGAGTTGCCGGGGCTGCGCGTCACCCGCCTCGACGTGGGGAACGCCGGGGCGAAGTTCGACCTCACGGTGCTCATCCGCCCCGATGCGCAGGGGATGAGCGGGTTCTGGGAATACGACGCCGACCTCTTCGACCCGGAAAGCATCGACCGTATGGCCGGGCATTTCGAGACCCTCCTCGCCGCGGCCGTAGCCGATCCGGAGGCGCGTCTGTCCGAACTTCCGCTTCTGCGCACGGACGAGCGCCGGCGCATCGTCCATACGTGGAACGAGACGGCGGCGGACTATCCGGCGGATCGGTGCATCCATACCCTCTTCGAGGCGCAGGCGGCCCGTACGCCCGCCGCCGTGGCCGTCCGCGACGACGCGGGCGCGGTCACCTTCGCCGAACTGAACGCCCGGGCCAACCGGATCGCGCACGCGCTCGGGAAGCGAGGCGTGCGGCGCGGCGACGTGGTGGGCGTCTGCCTGCCTCGTTCGGCGGAGACGGTGGCGGCGCTCCTCGGTGTCCTCAAGGCGGGCGCCGCGTACCTTCCGCTCGATCCCGGCTATCCGAAGGCACGCCTCCGTTTCATGCTCGATGATGCTCGCCCCGCGGCGCTCGTCACCCGCGCCACGCTCGAAACGGCGCTTCCCCCACACGACGCTCCGACCCTCCGGCTCGACGCGGAGGCTCTCGCCGAAGCCGATCCCGTCGCCGACCCCGGCGTCGCCCTCTCGCCCGAAGACGCCGCGTATGTGATCTACACGTCCGGCTCGACGGGTCGGCCCAAAGGCGTCGTGGGCACGCATCGCGGGGCGGTCAACCGGTTCCACTGGATGTGGAAAGCGTACCCGTTCGAGGCGGGGGAAGTGTGCGCGCAGAAGACCTCGATCAGCTTCGTGGATTCGGTGTGGGAGCTCTTCGGGCCGGTGCTCCGGGGCGTGCCGGTCGTGGTGATCCCGGAGGCCGGGGTGCGGGATCCGCATCGTCTGCTCGATACGCTCGCGGCCCGGGCGGTGACGCGGCTCGTGCTCGTGCCCTCGCTCCTCCGCGTCCTCCTCGACGCCGAGTCCGACCTCGCCGCGCGCGTGCCGCGTCTGCGGCTGTGGGTCTCGAGTGGGGAGACGCTCACGCCGGATCTCGTCGAGCGGTTTTACGCGAGCCATCCCGGGGCGACCTTGCTCAACCTCTACGGCTCTTCCGAGGTGGCGGCGGACGTGCTGTTTTTCGACACGCGGGGGCGCGACGTGCGGGGCGGCGTGCCCCTGGGACGGCCCATCGACAACACCACGGCGTACGTCCTTGACGCGCACGGCCGGCCCGTTCCCGTCGGCGTGACCGGAGAGCTGTACGTCGGCGGCGCGGGGCTGGCGAAGGGCTACCTCCGACGCCCGCAACGGACGGCCGAGCGCTTCGTGCCCGACCCGTTCTCGGAGACGCCGGGCGCGCGGCTCTTTCGCACGGGCGACCGCGCGCGCTTCCGACCGGACGGGACGATCCTCTTCGCCGGACGCGTCGATCATCAGGTGAAGGTGCGGGGCTATCGCATCGAACTCGGCGAGGTGGAGGCGGCGCTTCGGCAGCACCCGGCGGTGCGCGAGGCGGCGGCGACGGTGCGTGAAGATCGCCCGGGGGACCGGCGGCTCGCGGCGTACGTGACGGGTGAGGAGGGGCGCGAAGCCGATCTTCGGGAGCACCTCCGGGAGCGCCTGCCGGCGTTCATGATCCCCTCGGATATCGTCGTCCTCGATGCGCTGCCGCAGACGCCGAGCGGCAAGGTGGACCGGCGCGCCCTGCCGGCGCCCGGCGCGGCTCACTCCGAGCCGAAGCGCGGGTGGGTCGCGCCCCGGAACGAAACCGAGCGGGTTCTCGCCGCGCTGTGGGCGGAGGTGCTGGGGAAAGCGCGCATCGGCGTCGAGGACGACTTTTTCGCGCTCGGCGGGCACTCCCTCCGCGCCGTCGAGATGCTCGCGCGTGTGGAGGCGCGCATGGGCAGGCGGCTGCCGCTCGCCGCCGTCTTCGAAGCGCCGACGGTGGCCCGCCTGGCGCAGAGGCTCCAGGCCGGTCCGGACCCCGGAGCGGGCTGGAAACATCTCGTGCCCATCCAGACGACCGGGACGAAGCCGCCGCTCTTCTGCGTGCACAACCTCGGGGGCAACGTGTTGCTCTACGGCGCGCTGGCCCGGCGACTCGGGCCGGATCAGCCGGTCTACGGCATCCAGGGACAGGGCCTCGACGGACGCGGCGTCACGTTCACGAGCGTAGAAGAGATGGCGGCGACCTACCTCGCCGAAGTGCGGCGGCTCCAACCGCGCGGGCCGTATCACCTCCTCAGCTTCTGCCTCGGCAGCCGCATCGTCCTGGAGATGGCGCGGAGGCTCCGGGCCGAGGGCGAATCCGTCGGGCTGCTCGCCTTCATCGACGGCATCAGTCCGGCGTTGCCCCGACCGAAAGACCGGATCTCCCTGATCGAAGCCTATGGCGCGCGTCTCGAAGGCATCCGGGCGGCGGGAGAGCGTGATCTGTGGGACCGGCTGCGGGACAAGGTGCGGAACCGGTATCGGCGGCATCGGCGACGGTTGTTTTTTGCGATGGCGCGCGCTTTTTTGCAGGCCGGGCGGCCCGTCCCGCAGCGGCTTAACTTTGCGTATCTCATGGAAACCTATCGGAACCTCCTTCGCGCTCATGAACCCGGGCCGTATCCCGGGCGGATCGTGCTCTTTCGGAGCAGCCGCATGCGCGACTTCCCCGACGACCTCGGTTGGAACACCTGTGCGATGGAAGGCGTGGAGACACACGACCTGGAAGGGCCGCATCGCCTGCTCGACGAGCCGTTCGTGGGCGCGGTGGCGCAAACCTTGAAATCCCTCATGGCCTGAGCCGGGCCGGACGAAGCGCGGACCCCCGCGGGCGACGTCCGAAGCCGCGCATCGGTCGCCTTGCCTTCAAACAGCCGTCATCCCGTTGAGTCGAAGCAAATTCGCATATCTGACGGCGCAACTGGCGCTGGTGCTCGGGGTGACGCGCGTGTATCGTGTTGAGGAGATGTACGGGTTTCAGGAGATCCTGCCGGTGATTTTCGCCGGCTTTCTCGTGCACACGTGGCTCCCGGGGCGGTGGCGGCTTCCGTTTTTCGTGCTGCTCTCCTTCGCGGCGCTCGGGGCGCTTCTGGGTTTCCTACAGGCCGTAGGGCTGATCGTGCTCGGGGTGGGCTTGCTCGCGCTCTGCCACGCGCCCGTCCCGTTTGCGGTGCGGGTGGGCCTGGTTGCGGCGGCGGGCGGGACCCTGGCAGCCGTGCGCGCGGGGTGGATCGTCGTGCCCGGATGGGAAGCCCTGCCCACGGTCGTCCTTCCGCTGCTCGCGGGGCTGTTCATGTTCCGCGTCATGATCTACCTCCACGACCTCCGGCGCGAGAAGATGCCGGCCTCGTGGGGGGCGCGCCTCGCATACTTCTTCCTGTTGCCGAACGTGAGTTCCCCGCTTTTCCCGGTCGTCGATTACCGGGCCTTCCTCCGCACCTATTACGACCGCGACGATGCCTCCGAGATCTATCAGAAGGGGGTCTTTCGGATGTTTCGCGGAGTGACGCACCTGCTTTTGTACCGCGTCGTTTACCTCTACGTCGTTCCGGACCCGTCCGCGGTGGAAGGGCCGGGTACGCTCGCATTGTACGTCGCGGGCACGTACCTGCTGCTTCTCCGCATATCGGGTCTCTTCCATTGCTCCACGGGGCTCCTCGCGCTCTTCGGATTCGACCTCCCGCCGGTGTTCCGGCGCTATGCGCTCGCTTCATCGTTCACGGATCTCTGGCGTCGGCTCAATGTGTACTGGAGGGACTTCATGAGCAAGCTCTTCTTCTTTCCGGCGTTCGTGCGTCTGAGGCGCTTCGGCGCGGCGGGGGCCGTGACGGGGGCCGTGTTGTTCGTCTTTGCGGCGTCGTGGGCGCTGCACGCGTATCAATGGTTCTGGCTCCGGGGCGAGGCGCCCGTGCGCCTCACCGACGCACTTTTCTGGGGGATTTTCGCGGCGCTCGTGGCGGGCAACGCGGTGTATGAACTCAGGCGAGGGCGGCGGCGCGCGCGCGCTCCGGACGGCTTCGCGTTTCGCACGGCGCTCCTGCGGGCCCTTCGGGTGCTCGGCGTCTTCACGGTGGTCGCGACGTTGTGGACGCTGGAGGCGAGCGCCTCCCTGGACGTCTTTTTAGACGTCATGGCGCGGGGCGTCTCGGGCGATGCGGGCGACTATGCCTCGCTCGCGCTCGTGGCGGCGGCGCTCGTGGGTCTCGGCACGGCGGCGCAATGGCTCGGCAGCCGGGGCCTTCGTTTCACCTTCGATGAGCGAGAGGCCGCCTCGCCGCGCGCGGCGCTTGCGGTGAGCCTCGGGGCCGTGATCCTCCTCGGGCTCGGTCAGCCGGCCCTCTGGACGCCCCTCGGTCCTGCCGCTCTCGACACGCTCGCCGCGCTCCAACGCGACCGGTTCAACCAGCGTCTCGCCACGCTCGGGGAGCCCGGGTACTACGAAGGCCTGCTCGCGCCCGGAGCGTATACGGCGGGACTGTGGCAGGTGCACGGACGCCCGCCCGCCGACTGGAAACGCACCATCGTGGAGGCGGGGGCAGGGCGGCACACGGGCGACCTGCTCCGGTACGAATTGTTGCCTTCCGTAGAGGTCCGGTTCAAACGCGTTTCCCTGCGAACGAACCGGTGGGGCATGCGCGACCGGGACTATACGCTTCGGAAGCCGCTCGGCACGTATCGGTTCGCCCTGGTCGGCGCGTCGACGGAGATGGGCTGGGGCGTCGAAAACGATCAGACGTTCGAAGCCGTTGCGGAACGAATGCTCAATGCCGGCGATTTCCCGGGAAGCCATGAACGATACGAGATCCTCAACTTCTCCGTGACGGGCTACAGCCTCCTTCAGGTCGTGCGGGTCGTTGAGACGAAGGTGTTCGCCTTCGAGCCCGACGCCCTGCTCATGCCGGGCATGGCCAACCCGGATCTTATCGTCTCGATGCTCGCCCGCCGGATCGAGCGCGGGGACGAACTCATCTACCCGTTTCTCTACGATCTGGTGGCGCGGGCCGGTGTGACGCCCGCGATGTCTCGGGCGGAGATGGAGCGTCACCTGCGCCCGTTCGTCGACGAGATGCTTCGCTGGGGGTATGCGCGGATAGCGAAAGCGTGCCGGGCGCACGGAGTCACGCCGGTGTGGCTGCTCAGCTTGCACATTCCGGACGAGCGCGGCAAGCGGAAGGGGGACTTCAACCTGCGGGCGGCGGACGTAGCCCGGGAGATGGGCTTCGTCGTGCTGACCCTCGAAGGCGCTTTTGACGGCGTCGAAGAGCCGTGGCGGCTTCGCCTCGCGCCGTGGGATCTACACGCCAATGCGGAAGCACACGCGCTCATGGGGCGGCGGTTGTACCGGGTGCTTCTGGAAAACGCAGGGGTGCTCGGGCTTTGAAAAAAGGCGGGAGCGGGACGCGGAGGAGCAAAGGATGACGCGGGGGCATGCCTCGCCCCTCAGGTCGCGAGGTCGGTGACGGAGAGGGGTTCGTCGAGGGCGAGGGCGCGGGCGTCGTCGAGGGGCATGAGGGCGAGCGGATCGAGGCCGTGGGAGGCGAAGCGTCGGGCGGCGGCGGCGGGGCGGGCGTCGCGCTCGTGGTCGAGCGACCACTGGGCATGGCGGGCGAGGAGCGCCGTTTCGAGCGCCCTTCCGAGAATGAGGGCGAAGCGTCGCGCCCCGGCTTCGACGAGGGGCCGCCCCGCGCGCATGGCCGCGCCAAGCCACGACTCCGCCGTGCGGACCGCCCGCCCCGCCGCCTGTACGGCTTCGGCGAGGTCCGGCGCGCGCACCTCGGCCGCGCAGTGTTCGATCTCGGCGTTGAGCGGGGCGAGACCGCCCGTGGTGTGGACGGCGCGGAGCGCGTCGAGCGCGAGGACGTTCGTCGTGCCTTCCCATATGGAGAGCACCTGCGCATCGCGATGGAGGGCCGGCAGGCCGGTGTCTTCGACGTAGCCCGCGCCGCCGAAGGCTTCGAGCACCTCGCTCGTGACGGTCACCGCCTGTCGCGCCGTGGTCAGCTTGGCGATGGGGGTGAGGAGGCGGAGGAGCGCGGCGTGATCCTCCGTGATGATTTCGGCTTCGGCGTGCCCGAGGAGTTCGGCGAGACGGAACGCGAGGTGGAAGGCCCCTTCGCACTCCGCCTGAAGGCCGGCGAGGGTGTCGACGTGGAGCGGCTGCTGGGCGAGCGGCGCCCCGAAGGCGATGCGCTTCCGGGCGTAGTCGCGGGCGAGGGCGAGGCCGCGCCGCATGTACGCCACGGCGGTGACGGCATTCCACGTCCGCGTGATGTTGAGCATCGGCGTGATCCGTCGGACGCCGTGGTCGAGTCCGGCGACGGGGGTGGCGGGCGTGCCGTCGAGCGTGAGCTCGGCCGTGGGCAGCTTGCGCGTGCCGAGCTTGTCTTTGAGCCGGTCCACCCGGATGTTCCGCAGCCGGCCGTCCTCGTCCCGGGTCTCTACATAGAAGAGGGCGAGGCCCTTGCCGCCGGGCGGGTTGCCTTCGGGGCGCGCCAGCGTCAGCGCCATCTGCGAGGTGACGGCGGAGGTGAACCACTTTCGGCCGTAGAGCCGCCAGACGCCGTCAGCCTCCCGGCGGGCGACGGTCTCGGAGCGCCCCACGTCCGAGCCGCCGGGAAGTTCGGTCATCCACTGGCCGCTCGTCCAGAACCGTTCGGGATGGCGGGAGGTGAGGCGGGGCACGGCGTGTGCGATGAGCGCCTCGTTCCCGGCTTCGAGGAGCGTGCGGGCCGCGCCGTCGGTCATCGCGAGGGGGCAGCCGTACATGTCCGTCGAGGGCATGAAGAGGTAGGCGAGGGCGAACTGGTGGGGACGAGAGAAGGCGCCGTGTTTGCGTTCGTACGCCGTCGCCACGAGCCCGCGCCGGGCGGCCTCACGCTCGGCCCGGGTCCACACGCGCGTCACGGCGATGCGGTCCACGCGCTCGCCCCATGCATCCCATTGCGTCAGGACGGGTTCGTTCGGGAGGTCGGCCTGTTGAAGGGCGTACCATTCCCCCCCGGCGAGACGGCCCATCTCGCGGAGGTCGTCCTCGATCTCGTGAAGCATCTCCTCGGGGAGCACGCGGCGGAGGTACGACCGGAGCACGCGGTCGTCGTCATACTGATTGCCGAGGGCGGGGGGCGTCTGTCGAAACGTCATGGCGCAGGTCCGGGCTGGTGAGCGGAAAGGCACGCGCGGCGGCTCGTCTGTTGAGGACCTCCGGCGCGCCGCTCTGTTCCGAGAAAATCCGTATCCGGCGAGACGGCCGGTCGATCAGCCCACCGGCGGATAGCCCACGAGCTGCCCCCCGTCGATCACGTGCGAGGCGCCGGTGACGAAATCCGAGGCGGACGAGGCGAGGAAAAGGGCCAGTCCCGCCAGTTCTTCCGGCATCGCCATGCGGTGCTGGGGCACGGCCTTGAGCACGGCCTCGTTGAGCGCGGGGTTGTCCCAGATGGCGCGGCTGAATTTCGTTTTCACGAAGCCCGGAATGATCGCGTTCACCTGAATATGATCTTCCGCCAGCTCCACGGCCAGCACTTCGGTGAGCATGAGCACGGCGGCCTTCGAGACGCAATAGACGCCCATCATCGGCTGCGGGCGCTTCCCGGCCACCGAGGCCACGTTGACGATCTTGCCTCCGCCCCGCGCACGCATCTGCCCGGCGCACGCCTTTGCCATGCGGAAATAGCCCTTCACGTTCACGTCGAGCGTTTTTTCCCAGTGACTCTCTTCGGCGGTCAGGATGGGGCCGAAGTGGGGGTTCGTCGCGGCATTGTTCACGAGGATGTCCACGCCACCCCAGGCCTCGGCGACGCGGGCGACGAGGCGGGCGACGGCTTCGGCGTCGCCGGTGTGCGCCGCTACGGGAAGGGCCTCGCCGCCGCCGGCCCGGATGGTCTCGGCTACGGCGTCGAGGGCGTCCTGTTTGCGGCTGGCGAGGGCCACCTTGGCGCCTGCCTGTGCATATGCCTCGGCGATGGCCCGTCCGATGCCCCGGCTCGCCCCGGTGACGAGGGCGACTTTGCCGGTAAGGTCGAACGAAGGAGGGAGTGTGTGCTTCATGGAAAGGGTCCGGGTCGGAGTTTGTGGGAAGGGTGGTCGGGGTTCATGCGGCGAGGCCGGGCCAGTGGTCGGCCCACGGGCGCGCCTCTTCATATCGGGCCGCGGCGCGGAGCACCGTGGCTTCGTCGAAGCGGCGGCCCACGATCTGAAGGCCGACGGGGAGGCCGTCTGCGGTGAACCCGGCGGGGACGCTCGCGGCAGGCTGTCCGGTCAGGTTGAACGGATAGGTGAAAAACGGTTCGAGCGCGCTCTCGACGGGCTCGCCGTCGATCGTCTGCGGGCCGAACTGTCCGGAGCGCTGAGGCGGCGCAGCCATGACGGGCGTCAGGAGCAGGTCGTACCGCGAGAAGAACGGCGCGAGCCGGTCCCACATCGCGTGCGTCCCGAACTCGCACCGGATGGCGTCGCGAAGGCTGAGGCCCTCGACGAAGGGGAGGAAGAGCGCGAGGTCCGGGTCGAGCCGTTCGGCAAAGCCTTCGGGCAGGTCCCGTTCGAACTGTACGAGGAGGCGCGGGAGCGTAGTCCCGGTGAAAAGGAATTCCGGCTTATCGAGGCCGGGCGAGGCGTGCTCGACGTGTGCGCCGAGGTCTTCGAACACGCGGGCGGCGGCTTCGCACAGGGCGCGCACCTCGGGGTCGACGCGACCGTAGCCGAGCGTCGGGCTCCACGCGAGGCGGAGGCCGTCGAGGGCGCCGTCGCACGCCGCGAGGAAAGGGCCGGGCGCAGGGGGGAGGCTGAGGCGGTCGCGGTCGTCGGGGCCGGCCATCACGTCGAGCAGGGCGGCGGCGTCGGAGACGGAGCGTGCGAGGGGTCCTTCGTGGTTGAGCGTGGCCCACCCGTCGAAGCGGGGCCAGAACGGGACGCGACCGAAGTGGGGCTTGAGGGCAAAGACGCCGCAGCATGAGGCCGGCACGCGGAGGGAGCCGCCGCCGTCGTTGCCGTGGGCGATCGGTCCCATGCCCGTGGCCACGGCCGCCGCCGCGCCGCCCGAGGAGCCGCCGGGGCTGTGCGCGAGCCGCCACGGGTTCCGCGTCGCGCCGAAGAGGCGGTTCTCCGTGTCGAACTTGCCGCCGAACTCCGGCGTGTTCGTCTTCCCGAAGAGCACACAACCCGCCGCCTTCATCCGCTCGACGAGCACGGCGTCGCGGTCGGGCACGTGGTCGGCGAAGAACGTCGAGCCGTAGGTCGTCCGCACGCCGGCGGTGTCCGTCAGATCCTTGACGGTCACCGGCACGCCGTGGAGCGGCCCCGTCGTCTCGCCCCGCATCACCGCGGCATCGGCCGCTTCGGCCTGCGCGCGCGCTCGTTCCTCTGCGCGCGTGACGACGGCGTTCACCGTGGGGTTGACTGCCTCGACGCGCGCGAGGACCGCCTCGAGCACTTCGACGGCGCGCACCTCTTTCGCGGCGATCATGCGTCCGAGGTCGAGGGCGGAGCGTTGCCAGAGTTCGGTCATGGGAAAGCCTCTCGCCCGATTCGGGCGCAAAAGGGAGGTTCGTTAGGATTATTCGCCGGGAAGTTAGAACTTCCGTGCGGGAGTTGGAAGATCATGCATGGAAAGGACGTATGCACCCCGGGCTGCGCTCCCCGGTGTTTCTGCGCGCGCTCCTTTCCGAGGGCATCAGAGAAAACGAGGACAGAATGATTGATTCCGAAGTATTGAGCATCGAGAAGGAGGGACACGTGGCCACACTCTGGCTCGACCGTCCCGGGCGTCGCAATGCGTTCGGGCCCGTGTTCTGGGCCGACTTGCCGAAGGCGATGGGCGCGCTCGGCGCCGACGACGAGGTGCGCGCCGTGGTCCTGGCTGCGCGTGGCCCGGCCTTCACCGTGGGGCTCGATCTCAAAGAGATGGCCTTTGCCCTTCTCCCGCCCGACGCCGACGCGGGCGCCCGCGGCCGGATGGACTTCTATCGCGGGCTCAAGGACCTTCAGGCGGCCATTTCTTCCGTAGCTGCGTGTCCGAAGCCGGTGCTCGCCGCCGTGCATGGCTATTGCATCGGCGCGGGCGTGGACCTCATCACGGCCTGCGACGTCCGTCTCGCCTCCGCCGACGCGATCTTCTCCGTGCGCGAGACCCGCATGGCGCTGGTCGCCGACCTGGGCACGCTTCAGCGCCTGCCGAAAATCATCAATCCCGGCTACGTGGCGGAACTCGCATACACCGGTAAGGATATTACGGCGACGCGGGCGAAAGAGATGGGTCTGATCACCGGTCTTTACGAAGACGTCGGGTCGCTCCATGCAGCGGCGCGCGGGATGGCCCGGGAGATGTCCGACAACTCGCCACTCGTCGTTCAGGGCATCAAAGCCGTGCTCCGTCAGGGAGAGCATCTTTCGGTCGAGGACGCGCTGGCGTACGTGGCGCTCTGGAACACCTCGTTCATGCACTCGAACGACCTCGCCGAAGCCGTCACGGCCTTCTTCGAAAAACGCACGCCGGAGTTTACCGGCGCCTGACGGATCGAAGGATTTTTTTACCCTCCTTGAAATAGGAAAACAGGCTCATGGCGTGCGGGAAAGAGAAACGTATCTTCTCGCCGGTCGTACGCCGTTGCGCCACGCATTGAACCCCCCGATATGTCAGATTTAAAAGGAAAGACCCTGTTCGTCACCGGCGGGAGCCGGGGCATCGGGAAAGCCATCGCCCTTCGCGCGGCCCGCGACGGCGCCAACGTCGTCATCGCGGCGAAGACCGCCGAGCCGCACCCGAGGCTGGAGGGGACCATCTATACGGCAGCGGAAGAGATCGAGGCTGCGGGCGGTCAGGCACTGCCCTGCGTCGTGGACGTGCGGCACGAGGAGCAGATCCACACCGCCGTGGCCGCCGCGGTCGAACGCTTCGGCGGGATCGACATCCTCGTCAACAACGCCAGCGCCATCTTCCTGGCGGGGACGCTCGAGACGCCGATGAAGCGATTCGATCTGATGCATCAGGTGAACGTTCGCGGGACGTTCGCGTGTTCGCAGGCCTGCATTCCGCACCTGAAGCAAGCGGAGAACCCGCACATCCTCAACCTGTCGCCGCCTCTGAGCCTCGACCCGAAGTGGTTCGCGCCGCACGTGGCCTATACGATGTCCAAGTTCGGCATGAGCATGTGCGTGCTCGGAATGGCCGAGGAGTTCCGGCCCGACGGCATCGCGGTCAACGCGCTGTGGCCGAAGACGACCATCGCCACGGCGGCAATACGGAACCTGCTCGGCGGGGAGGAGGTCGTCCGCCGGTCGCGCAAGCCCGCCATCATGGGCGACGCCGCGCACTGGATCTTCACGCAAGACAGCCGTTCTCTCACCGGGCGCTTCCTCGTGGACGAAGAGGTGCTCCGGGAAGCCGGCGTCGAAGACTTTTCGGGGTATGCCGTCGAGCCCGGTCAGGAACTCATTCCCGACTTTTTTCTTTGATCAGATCTTCCCCCGGAGCCACCCTGAAAGCCGAGGCGGCATCCGTCAGACAATGAGCGCTTCGCCGCGTGCTTTCCTTCAAATCTAAATATCCCTTTAGCATCCGGTAAATCTTAATGTTATTTTGAAGGCGGGCTGCGCCCTCGGCTTAATGAAGCTCCTATCTTGCCGAATATTCTGATGATCAGCGTACGGAGTCGGGAAATATCATCGCCACCCTCGAATTATCATCGCCACCCTCGTGTTCACCCATTGAACCCGATCTTTTCTAAGATCGCGCCCGGCCCTGGAGAAGTACTGTGTGCCGCGGCCGGCCCCTGAAGATTCTTCCTATGTCTGTCACCGCCATGAAACAGGATTCCGATCCCCAGGAGCGTGCGTCGAAGCGATTTTTTTCGTTTCTCGGCGCAGATCTCGAGGTCGGGAAGTTTCTCCTGATCGCCCTTCAACTGGGCATCGTCCTCGTGGCGACCCATCTGTTTCGCATCGAAGAGAACCAGGGCTTTCTCCAGATCACCCCGGTGATTTTTGCGGGCTTTCTGATTCACGCCTGGCTGCCGATGCGTCTGCGGATGCCCTTCTTTCTCGCGCTCTCGCTTCTGGCCATCGGGGTGCTGCTCGGCGTCGTGAACACGGTCATCCTCGTGGGGATCGGGCTGGCGCTGATCGGGCTGTGCCACCTGCCCATCGCCTTCGGCGCGCGCGTGGCGCTGGTCGTCGCCTCCGGCGCGCTGCTGGCGGCGTTCCGCGCGGAATGGATCCCCTCCTCATGGGCCGGACTGATTCTGCCCATCCTCGGCACGATGTTCATGTTCCGGCTGGCCGTGTACCTCTACGACCTCCGGCACGAGCGCAAACCGGCCACCGTCTGGGAACGCCTCTCCTACTTCTTCCTCTTGCCCAACGTCTGTTTCCTCCTTTTTCCCGTCGTCGACTACCAGACGTTCCGGCGCACGTACTACGACAAGGACGCCGCCGAGATCTATCAGAAAGGGGTGCTCTGGATCTTCCGGGGCGTCACCCACCTGATCCTCTACCGGCTCGTCTACTATTATTTTGTGCCTTCGCCTTCCGAAGTGCAGACGCTCGGGCAGGTTGCGCAGTACATGGTGGCGACGTACCTGCTCTACCTGCGCATCTCGGGACAATTCCACCTGGTGATCGGCATCCTGGCGCTCTTCGGGTTCAACCTTCCCGAGACGCATCATCTCTACTATCTGGCTTCGAGTTTCAACGACTACTGGCGCAGGATCAACATTTACTGGAAGGACTTCA